>CBIHPB010000242.1:0-5870 GCA_966211485.1 uncultured Bdellovibrio sp. | reverse complement strand
ATCGACGGCCGGCCATCGCTTCGCGAGCGCGCCGGGCGCGCGGCTGACGCAGCCTAGGGCCGTCCTGGAGATCCCGATGGCCACTGCATCCTCGGTCGTGAAGGGCGCCGCGTCCGTGCTGGCGCGGTTCGGTGATGTCACAAATGCCGTTGCTTCGACTGTTTTTCCGCCGACTGAAACTTGGACGGATCTTTCCATCGACATTCCGGTGACCACACCTTCTTTGTGTTGAACGATCGGCCATTCTTTAGCCGGAATCTCGAAGAGGCGTCCGAAAACAGAAGCGCCGCTTGAATCTTTCAGGCCCGCCACTCGGCCGCCCCACCAGCGTGATGGGAAATCGAAAATCAGATCGACGTCTTTGGCTTCGGCGACTTCGCCTTCCGGTAATTGGAAAAACTGGTAGCTGTGCTCTTCCAGCCATTGTTGAAAGGCGTGGCGGTCGAGGACTCCGGAGTAAGCAAAATACAAACGAGTTCCGGTATCCGTTACAGAGTCGCGATTTTTCATAACTTTGTGATAATGAGCATCCATTCGGGAATTGTACCAAGCCACAGTCTGGATTCAATCTGAAAGATCGCACTTGGCTTCACGCCCGAGATCAGGAATGATGATTCTATGCAGCTTTTCCTGAAATCCTTTATCGCGCTTTTTGTGGCCATTGATGTGATCGGTGCTTTGCCATTTTTGGTGGGACTAACCAAGGGACTTTCAGAAGCCGACCGTAAAAATCTGATCTACCGAGCAACGATCTCAGCCTTAGTCATCGGCGTTGTGTTTATCTTAATCGGCCGCGAAATTTTCAATTTCCTGGGCATCACCGAAAACGATTTCAAAGTCGCCGGGGGCCTGCTGCTGATCGTATTTGCGATCCGCGATCTGTTGGTCACCGCTAGTCACCAAGGATCATTACCACCCGCCAAAGTTGGAATTGTGCCAATTGCGATTCCACTCATGATGGGACCTGCTGCGCTGACAACCTTAATGATCGGATCGGAACAATTTGGTGTGATGACCGTAGTTTCGAGTCTCGTCCTGAATCTAGCGATCGTACTTGCGCTGTTTTTAAAAGCAAACATCATTGTCGACTGGATGGGCGACGATGCCAGCGACGCTTTCAACAAGATCTTCTCGCTATTGATTGCAGCTATCGGAGTCATGTTTGTCCGCTCTGGCGTTATGGCTATGTTTGGAATGTGATTTTGCTTAAATTTCCAGAGGCTCTACCGTAAACCCTGAAATTTCCAATTCACCAGCGTAAAGCAAATGGCGTGTTCGACTAAATAGCAAAACAGGCTCTGACTTTTGCAAATTTTCTTTCCACTTCTCAATTTGGGCCTCGGACACGTTTTGTGCTTCCTGGTATTCAGTTCGTATAAATGGGAAAACTTCTTCTGTGTGCATTTCAGAAAGATTGTTACGAGCCCGATCCGAACCAACAAAATAAACACACCTTCTCTCATCCAGCAGGCTCACCGGAACGTGAACAATCTGGATTCTTTTTCCCACTGACCCTTTCAATAGTTTTAACGCATCAAATGTCTTCGATGGATGAAGAGTCGTAAAGTGCAACACATCATTCCAAAGAACATTCAGACTAGGAATCTTTCTTTGCAAAAGATCCTGGCGCCAACTGTACTTTTCTAAAGGCTTCTTAGCCAATTCTGGATGAAGCTGTTTCAGCCTATTCAGCGGATAAAGAATAGAACCCTGCATTGGGTCCGGCTTGATATGGTAAACGAATTGATCTTTCACGATCTCATTGTAACGTCGAAATTTCCTAACTTCACTGATTGATTTTCATTCAAAACTAATTCTGGTCTGAATTGAAATTTATAGGGCCACTTGAAAATTCTTATTGGACTGGTGATTCATTGCTTGAATACAGTAAAGCGATGAGCAAATTACCGAATTTGAAATACAAACTTCCAGCTGGCTATAGCATCAAAGAACTTTCGACCGAGGAGTTTGACAAACTTTGGCAGAAACCTGGGAAGCGGATTTTTAATGATGCTTCGCTGATGTTTAATGCCAGAGATGTTTATTCGAAAAAGCAGCTGAAACAATTTAAGAAACTACGCGAAAGTTTTGATACGAAAAATCATCTGACAATCAATCTTGGGCTTTATCACAAAAACAAGTTTGTCGGTTGGTCCTGGGGATTTCAGGACGCGCCGACCGAGTTTTATATGTGCAATTCGGCCGTATTTGAAGAACACCGCGGGAAAGGCCTTTACACTTGTCTGATGAGGGAGATGCTTTCTCGTTTGGCCGATAAAGGATTTTCGCGGATTTACAGTCGGCATATGTTGACCAATAACTCGATCTTGATTGCGAAATTGAAGCAAGGATTTAAAATCACAAGCTTTGAATTGTCCGACCGATTTGGCGTATTGGCACACTTAAGCTTCTTCCCAAGCCAAATTCAGAATGACATTTTGTCTTTTCGTTCTGGAGATCTGCGACCTACGAAGCGACTGAAAAAGATATTCCAGTTGGACTGACTGCCCAAGTCGCATCAGTTATTTTTCAAACCGATACAGCGTTGAGCGTCCGGCACCGGATTGATAGATTCGTTTTTCAGCGAGGGCGCGTTTTAGAATTATTCGCACGCCAGTGGCGGAGATTTGCAGTTCTTCGGCCGCCTTTCCAACCGAGAAACTTTGATAGGGCCATTTGTCTTTGAGTTTTTGCAACTGAACTTCAAATCCTGAATCTTGCAATTCCTCGGAGTCTTTCGTCTCGCGTGGAATTTTGAGAGCATAGGGTCCGTCCGCCTTCAGGGAATACCGGCCACCTTCGACCAGAACATCCAATGGAATCTTTTGCTCTTCAAACCAGCCTCTGAGGTGCTTGATCGCTTGGGCGATGCGGGCTGGGGCTGTGTCGGGATTGAAGTACTCGTCCGGATGAAGTTTTGAGAAGAGCTCGCCAAGCCCGAAAGGTTTGTAAAAATCCAAGGCCAGAATGTTCAGCAAGCGGTGAAGCATTTTTCCGGGCTTCAAAGACTCGGGCAATTCAAGCCCATCTTCCTTACCGGTGGTGATATCCAAAACCCGAGTCGCTGGCGCTGATGAAACTTTGCGAATGTAGAATTCTGGGATCTTCCATTTTTGAGATTTGAAATGCTTTTCGATTCGTTTTTTGTAAGCGCTATGAGGCGTGCCGAAATAGACGTTCAAAAGAAGATTCTGATGTCCCAAATGCAGCGCCACTTGATAATCCAGATCTCGAACAGTTTCCCAAGATCCTTGGGACTGCGCCTGAGATCGCAAAGTCTCGATTTTCCGAAGGATCACATCCATCTCCGACGTGTCCGAGCGAGCCTGCAATAGATCCCCGATCAGGCGCCACTTTTCGATCAGGATAGAGTACTGAGTGTGCTGACCCGAGCGAATTTTCGCCTCTGATAATAGCTTTTGAGACTGAGCAAAATCTTTTTGAATAACCGCCACCTGGGCCGACAGCTCCAGAGTGTTTCCATAGAGAAGGTCCCATTTGCTTTCCAGACAATTTTGCAGGACCTCGGAAATCAACTTCTCTGCCTGGCTGAACTTTTCGAGGAAGATATAAGCTGCGATCAAATTGACCTGCGCAATACAGCGCTGATATTCGGAAATATCGGTGCGCGCGATCAGGTTCTTCAAGCAAATCGCAGCTTCTTGATAATCCCACTGGGCGATTTGAATTTGGCTTTGAAAAGTCAAGACCTGCGGATCTTCATCTTGATTCAAAGAGTGGAGAATTTTTTCCGCTTCCGGCAAAGAGCCGAGCTTGATCAAAAGTCCCGCATACACACAAAGCTCTTTTGAATTTGGCGGTGGTTGCACAGGCGGCTCGGCTCGCACCAAGGGGCGCAGCAAACGAAGACCCCACACTTCACTGCGCACCCGTCTGGCGATATCCGCAAACACCGCCTGCCAATTTCGAGGAATATCGGATGCCTTCAGCGCTTCGATTTCCATCTGCACGCGATGGATTTCTCCCACTCGGATGGAATTTTCGAAATTGGTTTGCAGTTCTTCGAAGTTCACGCTCACACCGTTTCAGACTGAGACATCAGTCTTTATTGTAAAACTTAGACCCTTGTTTTCACACGACAAATCCGTCTATTTGCGCATTTTCGATCTCTGTTTCTAGACCTTCGAAAGACCTAGTCTAGAGACAGGCCCTTACTGGAAAGGATCGAATATGCAAACTCCAAATGAAATGGTCCGACAAACGTTTATCCAAAATCTGCAAATGATCTTAGAACCTCAGGATCTGAACATTCACAATCTCGAATCCGCCAGGGTCGAAACCAACACCTTGCTGATCGAGCGATCAGTTTTGGGCGTTGTCTATCCACGCACTATCGAACAACTGAACTTAATCGTCAAAGCCGCTGCCAAATACCAGGTGGCTTTGTATCCCGTGAGCCAGGGAAAAAATATTGGCTACGGAGAAATGACTCCGACCACGGCTGATCAATTGGTGGTGGGTCTGAAATATCTCAACAAAATTCGCGAGTACGATAGCCAGCTGGGCGAAGTCGTGATCGAACCCGGCGTCACGCAAGCTCAGCTGGCCGAGTACTTAGAAAGTCAGAACTCGAAATTTTGGGCCGACATGACGGGCGCGACACCAGAGGCAAGCCTGATCGGCAACACTTTGGAAGCGGGCTTCGGTCACACACCGATTGGCGATCACCGAAAGCATATTCTGCAAATGGAAGTGATGCTGGCGAATGGTGAGATGGTACGAACGGCCGAGATGCCAGCCATCGGGCCTGACCTCGCACAACTTTTTGTGCAATCAAACTTTGGCATCGTCACGGCGATGCGAATTCCACTGTTTTTGATTCCCGAAGAGACCGTGACTTTTACCGTCTCTTTTCAATCAGACGAGCAGTTCTTTCAGGGGATTCAAGTTCTAGCCGAATTGCGACGAGATGGAACGATTACAAGCCTAGCTCACACTGGGAATTCAACCCGCGCTTTGATGACAAGCTCGCGCTTTCCAGCTGGAATGGATCGCTCGCAAGTTCTGAGCGAAAAAGAATGCCAAGAAATTTTAAACGCCAATAGCCCCATCGATTTTGGCGCTTGGTCCTGCGTGGGCGGTCTTTATGGATTTAAAACGGATGTCCGCGCCAAGCAAAAACGCATGCGAAAAGCCCTGAAAGGATTGGCTCAGGTGCGCTTTTTTACAGATGGAAAAATGGAAAGAACGCATCGAATCCTCAACTCGGGCTTGATGAAGAAATTCCGCTCTTTGGATTTCATGCGAAGCTCGTTTTCATCGCTGCGCGCTTTACATGGAATCTTGCGTGGTCAGCCATCTCAGCACCCCAGCCAGAATATCTTCTGGCGAGTCGATAAGTTCGAAAATCTGGGTTTGATGTGGCACGCACCCGTCATCCCAGCCACCGCCAAAGATTGCGCAGCACTCTTGAAGGCAGCTCGCCAGGTTTTTCACCAGTATCATTTTGAGATGCCTGTGACGCTCACGCTGATCAATGCCAAGCATATGACGGCGGTCTTCAACATTAGCTACGACAAGCTCAACCCAGAAGAAACTGTTCGGGCGCACGCGGCCTATCAAGCTTTGAGTCTTGCGACCTACAAACTTGGCTACCTGCCTTACCGAGTGGGATTGATGGGTCACGCAATCCGTAACTATGACGGCATTCAATTCGCCCTGTTACAGGCCATCAAACGCACTCTCGATCCAAAGAATATTCTCGCTCCAGGACGTTATGGTTTGGATGGAGATGAAACCAGAGATCAACTGTCTGAAAATGAAACAGATACGCCCAGCAACAACCTCAACTTTGGACCGAAAACGACGATAACGATAAACTAGTGAGAAGGGGAATTTCCGTCTGAAAT
>CBIHPB010000241.1:0-5877 GCA_966211485.1 uncultured Bdellovibrio sp. | reverse complement strand
CTCTGTCACTGAAATTCGCTGGTTCGGACGACAAAAAGGGCGCACCGAAATTTATAAAGGTGCCGAGTACGTCGTCGATTTTTTACCGAAAATTAAATTGGAAGTCGTTGTTCCATCAGGCCTTGCCGATCAAACCGTTGAAGCGATCCAAAAATCCGCTTTCACCGGAAAAATTGGCGATGGCAAAATTTTTGTGATTCCGGTGGAGCAAAGTTTGCGTATCCGAACTGGTGAACGTGACGAGCAAGCTCTGTAGAGTTGTTTTTAATTTTGGTTTGATGTTTTGAAATTTAAATTTGGTTCTTTAACCCACAGGAGAGATGCATGAACGCACAAGAGGCAATTCAGTTTGCCAAAGAAAAAGGCGCAAGAATGGTCGACCTCAAGTTTTGTGACTTGATGGGAACATGGCAACACTTCACGATTTCAGCCAGCCAGCTGAACACCGAATTTTTCGAAGAAGGCTTGGGCTTTGACGGAAGCTCGATCCGCGGATGGCGCGGAATCGAAGAGTCTGACATGGTCGTCATGCCAGATCCTGCGACTGCGAAGATGGACCCTTTCATGGAAGTTCCAACAGTGTCATTTATCTGTGACGTTGTACTTCCAGAGACTTTGCAACCTTACAACCGCGATCCTCGCCAAGTTCTGAAGAAAGCGATGGCTTACCTGAAATCAACAGGTTTGGCTGACACTGCTTACTTTGGACCCGAAGCTGAATTCTTCATCTTCGACGACGTTCGCTACGATCAAACAAACAACGGCGCCTTCTACCAAGTTGATTCCGACGAAGGAACTTGGAACACAGGCCGCGATCAGGGCGGAAAGAACTTGGGTTACAAGCCTCGCCACAAGGAAGGTTACTTCCCAGTTCTGCCAGTGGATTCTCTCCATGATCTGCGAACTGAAATGTGTTTGGAGCTTGAAAAAGCCGGCATGATCGTCGAGCGCCAGCACCACGAAGTCGCAACTGCGGGACAGGCCGAAATCAATATCAAGTATGATGCCGCTTTGCCAATGGCCGATAAAATGATGTGGTTCAAGTACATCATTAAGAACGTGGCTCGCCGTCATCATAAGACAGTGACTTTCATGCCTAAGCCGCTCTTCGGAGATAACGGTTCTGGAATGCATGTGCACATGTCTTTGTGGAAGGATGGAAAAAATCTTTTCGCAGGTAACAAGTACGCGGGATTGTCCGAGACAGCCCTGCACTTTATCGGTGGTATCCTGAAGCACGCTCCAGCACTGTGCGGAATCATCAATCCAACAACCAACTCTTACAAGCGTCTGGTTCCAGGATTCGAAGCTCCGATCAAGCTCGCTTACAGCTTTAAGAACCGGTCAGCTGCGATCCGCATCCCGAACACGGGTGCTTCCTCAGCTGCGAAACGTATCGAATTCCGTACACCAGATCCTTCGGCGAACATCTACTTGGCTCAGGCAGCTTTGTTGATGGCTGGTATCGATGGCGTGATCAACAAGATCCACCCAGGCGATCCACTGGATAAGGACATTTACGGATTGGCTCCAGAAGAGGCAGCGAAAGTTCCAAGCATCCCAGGATCTTTGGAAGAAGCGCTGATGAATCTGAAGACCAAGAGCGAATTCCTGAAGAAGGGCGATGTTTTCTCGCCAGATATGATCGACACATGGGTCAGCTACAAGATCGACAAAGAAATTCGTCCGGTCCAACAGCGCCCTGTGCCTTACGAGTTCTACTTGTACTACGATCTCTAGTCGCCGAATCGGGGATATCCGCCCCGCATCATGCACTGCAATTGATCAGAAGCGGCTTCGAAACAAGCCGCTTTTCTTTTCTCCTTGCGGGTAAAACCATGTTTTCACTAAGATAGTCCGACTGACGACTGAGGTGAATATGGCTGAGCAGTACAAAAATTTTATGGGAAGTTTCTGGTTTCAACGAGAAGACAACATTTACACCGTTGGCTTTAATGAAGATGCTTTGGAAACTTTCGAAAAGATCGAATCAATCGAACTTCCTTCCGACGCCGAATTGGTCGAAGCCGAAGTCGTCTGCGGCAGCATGGAAACCGATGAAGGGCCTGTCGATATTTACTCGCCCGTTTCCGGTAACGTCATCGAAATCAACAGCACCGTGCTGGAAGATCCAAGCCTGATCCAAGACGATCCCTATGATGCGTGGCTTTTCAAAGTCGAATCCGACGAAGACTATGTCGAACCGGACGAGGATGAAGAAGAAGACGAAGATGATGAGGACGAGGACGATGAGGATCAAGACGACGAAGACTCGGACGAAGATGAGGACGACGAATAGTCGAAAGGGAAACCACAATGTCTAAGAAAAACTCGAGCACACAAATCGATATCGGCATCCCCGAGAAAAAACGAAAAGAGATCGCCCACGGGTTGTCTCGCTTGCTGGCGGATTCTTACACCTTGTATCTCACGACTCACAACTTCCACTGGAACGTCACGGGACCCATGTTCAACACACTTCACCTGATGTTCATGGATCAATACACCGAGCTTTGGAATTCTTTGGATCTGATCGCCGAGCGCATTCGCTCGTTGGGTCAGCCGGCTCCGGGTACCTACGGTGAATTCTCAAAACTGACTTCTTTGGAAGAGCCAGATGGCGTTCCAAAAGCCAAAGACATGATCAAAATGCTGGTTCAAGGTCACGAGGCGGTTTCAAAAACGGCCCGTAGCATTTTCCCGGTTGCGGAAGATGGATCTGACGAAGCGACTTTGGATTTGCTGACCCAGCGTCTGCAGGTTCACGAGAAGACCGCGTGGATGTTGCGCAGTCTTCTGGAAGATTAAGGTTTCGGAATCCAGCAGTTCACTGCCAGCGGTTTGTAAGGATAGTTTCTGCAAGCAGAATCTTCCTGCACACACAACACGCGGATGTGAAAGTGATTTTCATGTCCCGGGATGTGCAGGATGTTTTTGAAAATCCCTGCAGCCGCTGAAGTGGTGTCTCCCTGATGGAATTCGCCCGCCGAGACCGCATAATCACAAAGAGCATTCTTCACGACCTGATCCATAAACATCTTGTCGATTTTGCCGCTGGCAAAAGCCTTCTTTGTCAGAAGCCATTGCTCTTTCACCAGGAAATTGCTGGAGACATGGCCACCGATCACGATATCTGGATCCGAAGTTTCGCTGTTTCGCAGGAAAGAAACATCCCCGTCGACGCCGTTTTGATGGGACGTGTGCAGCGGCGAGACGCCACCGTTTCGCAAAGTCATCGAAGTCAGACGCAGCAGACGACCTGGGATAATGTCTTTGAGATACTGACCCATCAACGTCACGACTTTCAGCAATCCGTATGAGCCAAAATTATGGCTGGTATCTGTGGCCACTTTAAATCCGACTTCCGGATGAACCGTGAAGACTTGGCGGAAATCAATTCCCTGATTCAAACTGCCACTGACTCCCTGGTAGGTCGCTGGCCAGTTCTCGGCCATATCGGGCCGGTTGTATTGCTCGATCACATCCATGATCGTTGGATTTTTTCCGCCACCTGACTTTGTCCCGCTGTTATCTTTGATCGGCGGAGTGATCACCGGTGGCTTTGGCGTCGGCTGTGGAGCCGGATTTGGAATCGGTGCAGGCTTCGGAGTTGTCGGAGTCGGAGCAGGCGCTGGAGCCGGTGTTGATGGCTGTGGGGTTGGTGCAGGTGTTGGCTCTGGTGCCGGCGCCGGAGTCACAGGTGGCTCTTCCTCTTTGGGCGGCAATGGCTTCAGAGGTTCGCTCTTTTTCGGTGGCTCGACATCGAAGGTCATCCAGAACTCTTCCGTCGTTCCGCCCATGAATCCGGTCGAATTCAATTTATCATGATCAATGAATTCGTCCGCTTCGTCCTTCATTGCTGGTGCAGGCAATGGCGTCGGAGCTGGATTCGGATTCTTTGGATTTTGAGGCGAGTTTGGATTCTGATTTTGCTTTGGCTTTGGCGGCGCAGGCTGCGCCTGTTTCGGAGTCGCCAAAACCTGATCGTGCAAAAGAGTATCTTTCGATTCACGGTAGAGAACGTCGATGTACAAAGGCACGCAAGAACCTTCGGCAGACGAACAGCGAATTTGAGCACGAAGATCTTTCAGCGATGGATCTGTCGGCTTGAGGACGATCTTCGCGCCCTTTTGCTTACCCTGGAACTGAACCGTTCCAAAAGATTTGCCTTTGACATTCACTTCGGCCGTCATCTTCAGCTGGCCGTTTTCCCACTCGGTTTTCATGGGTTTCAGCTGCACCTGATGCGAGTTTCGTTTGACCTCGCCCAGCTGGTATTTCACTTCTTCATGGTTTTCGGTTTTATCGTCTGCGGTCTTTTTACCGCTGTCATCAGCCAGCTTTTCGGCTGTGGTGTAATCGTAGTCATCCGCCCTAAACCCAGGGGGTTTTGCACAGGAAATCAGGGTCATTAATGCAAGCAAGGTGATGAGAATACGCACCATAAAGGCAGAAAAATGCAGTCTACGGACCAAGACCGTGAAGAGTATATGAGCCCCCAGGAAAAGTGAGTGACGAATTTTTGAACACTCTACGAAAAAAGGCCCAAATATCCGCTTGTTATAAAGGCTATAACGAAATCAGATTCAGTCAAATTAAGCTGCTACAAATCGTGGTCAGACGCCGGAAAGTGAAAGCATCTGTGGACAGATTTTCAGAGCAGATTTGCTGAGCCATCTGTATAAAAAACGATGCACTGAAGCACTAAAAGGAATCAGGTACCTATTAACCGAAGCGGCCGGTGATGTAGTTTTCAGTTCTTCGGTCTGAAGGTGTGGTGAAGAGCTTGTTGGTTGGGCCGAATTCGATCAGGTCACCCAGGTACATGAAGGCGGTGTGATCAGAAATACGGGCGGCTTGGTGCAAGTTGTGAGTGACCATGATGATGGTAACGGATTTTTTGAGCTCGGCGACGAGCTCTTCAATGTGTCCTGTTGAAATCGGATCCAAGGCGGAGGTGGGCTCGTCGAGCAGCAGAATTTCTGGCTCGGTTGCCAAGGCGCGAGCGATGCAAAGTCGCTGTTGCTGACCGCCGGATAGCATCTGCGCCGATGAATTCAAGCGATCTTTGACTTCGTCCCACAGACTGGCCTGACGAAGAGATTGCTCGATCTTATCTTGAATGAAGCTTTTCTTTTTGATGCCGCGAACCCTGAGGCCGTAGGCGACATTTTCTTCGATGGTTTTTGGAAACGGATTCGGTTTTTGGAAAACCATTCCGATTCGCATCCGCACTTCCATCGGATCGACATCGCGATCGAGGATGTTTTTTCCCTCGGGATAAAGAAGAATTTCGCCATCGTACTGGGTCGTCTGATAGAGATCGTGCATGCGGTTGAAACAACGAAGCAGCGTCGTCTTTCCGCAACCAGAAGGACCAATCAGTGCCGTGATCTTATTTTCATAGATCGGCATGCTGACTTTTTTCAGCACCAGCTTTTCGCCATATGAAAAACTGAGGCTCTTTACCTCAGCGCTGAGGCTTTCTTTTTCTGGTCCCATATCCGCTACCATTTGATCTTCTTTCTGAAACGGTAGCGAATGTAAATAGCAATCGCGTTCATCGCAAGGGTCATGATCAACAAAATGACGCCGGTGGCAGCGGCGTTGACATGGAATTCTTCTTGCGGCCGTGAAACCCAGTTAAACATCTGGATTGGCAGCACGGTAAAGGGGTCTTTCAGCCACTGGGCATTGATATAAGGGAAATCAGGCCCTAATGGCGAGTGCGGCAAAAAGGCAATAAATGTCAAAGCGCCAATCGTGATCAGCGGAGCCGTCTCCCCGATCGCACGCGACAGGGAGATGATAATCCCGGTCAAAATCCCGCCCGTCGAATAAGGCAGCAGATGATGCTGGATCATCTGCCATTTGCTG
>CBIHPB010000240.1:0-5893 GCA_966211485.1 uncultured Bdellovibrio sp. | reverse complement strand
CCGACCCAGCGGTTAACAGCCGCTTGCTCTACCGACTGAGCTACTCCTGAACGTATCGGTGTACCGCAAGGGTTTTGCGGAATCCCCAACCTATGAAAGCGCCTGGAACTTGTCAAGAATTCGAAATTATTTGGGTGGGGGCGGAGTTGGTGGCGCCGGCTCGAAGTGAACTTTTGCTGGAACTGTTGGCAATTCCAGCACCTGTGGCGGACCTTCGCGCAAGGACTGCATCATCCACAGCACTCCGACAAGGGCCAGCACCATCACGACGACTTTAATCCACCAGTAAGGTTTTACTGTCTGTGTAGTCATACCCAAAGGCTAACTGATTCCCGCAACATGTCCATCCATCGGGACGATGCGACAAAGCTCCAAATCCCTGCATTCAGACAGGCTTCGGGGTTTTTCAAGGACGCTTGGCAAAGCCAAAACTAAAATTACGAAATGAAGTCGCTTTGCCTAACCTTAGTTATGGTTACCATCGGACTCGCCGCCAACGCCGGCGTGATTACGTCCTTCGAAAAGATTGGTCCGCATTTTCGGGTCTTCACTTACGAAAAGAACGAGAACAATCAGAACATTTTGATCGCTTACACTCAGCTTGGGGAAAACTGCCAGATTCAGAAAAAAAACGGTCAGCCCGTCTTTGATTTCTATTGGCTGATGGATCGGCAAAGATACAAACCGGTCGCGCCCTTGATCCGAAAAAGAATTCGTCAGCGACTTAAGGTTCTCCCCTCGCAGGATTCGGACAGCTTCGAAGTTCAAATGAAAGATCTCAGCGAGCTCGAGACCAAACTCCCCAGCATTGCCGCCAAAGTTCAGTCTTATCGGGACCAGGATGGGCATTGTGAGGTAAAGGCGACTCTTCCAACCCCCGAAAATCCGATGGCGCGCTTTCGCCTTCAGACGGTCTATGCCAAGGCCGAAAAAACCTGGAATCCGTTTGATCGACAATTGGTTTCGGTCGAGCTGAAAGGGACCGTCGAAAAAACGGGAGCTCCGTTCTCTCAAGAATTTCAGGCCAAGAAAAAATAGGAATTTGGTTTGAAATGGTGCGGACGGGAGGATTCGAACCTCCGACCACCTGATTCGTAGTCAGGTACTCTATCCAGCTGAGCTACGACTGCACGTAAGCTAAGACATTAAAACGAGTCCACCTATATGCCGACTTCGCGATCCAAAATCAAGGCTTTGCACAGATTTTTCCAGAGAGTTTGTCGGCTTTTAGAAAATAGTGCTAAGCTGGACCCCTAATTGGGGAGTTTTTATGCAAGTCCAAGATGTCTGGTTGAGCTCATTTGAAGAAGCGCACAAAACGGTCGAGCAATTCTGGAAAGACCCCGCCCAAATCGAAAAATGCGTCCAATTTTCACGCATTTTGATCGACGTCTATAAAGCCGGCGGCACCGCCTTTTCCTGCGGCAACGGGGGCTCCCACTGCGACGCTATGCATTTCGCCGAAGAGATGACCGGCCGCTACCGCAAAGACCGTCGCCCACTGGGGGCTTTGGCCCTGGGCGACGCCGCCCACACCACCTGCGTTTCCAACGATTACGGCTTTAAATTCATCTTCTCTCGCCAGGTGGAAGGCTTAGGCCGCGCCGGCGACGTGCTGATCGGCCTGTCGACCAGCGGAAATTCCGAAAACGTCATCACCGCCTTCGAAGCGGCCAAGAAAAAGGGCATGAAAACCATCGCTTTATTGGGTCGCGACGGCGGGAAAATGAAGGGGATCGCGGATCTTGCGATCATCATCCCGGCGCAGACTTCAGATCGCATTCAAGAGATGCACATCAAGCTGATCCACACCGTCATTGAGACCGTTGAACGCGCAATCTTCCCCGAGAACTATTGATTTGATCCGGTCGTTATGGCAACTTACGACCGTCAGCAATTCGGAGACGTGGGTGAGTGGCTTAAACCAAGCGTTTGCTAAATGCTCGTAGTCCAAAAGACTACCGTGAGTTCAAATCTCACCGTCTCCGCCAATTTAATTCATCCCCGCCCGACGAACCTCATTCACAAATAAATGCGCCTGCCGGGTTGGCTCCGGGATCCGATGCTTGCGAACACACGCTTTTGTGATCTCCACCGCCGATTCCAAATCCATGCGATGCCCGGGCGATATAAAAACCGGATTCACCTTGTCCTTCGTCCGCAGCACGACACCAATCGTCTCTTTTGTTTTGCGATCCCTCAGCAGCGATTCACTCCCCGCGCCAATATCCGGTGGATCGAAAACTCCCGTCAGCAAGCTTTTCCCACAGCCAATACTTGGAATGTCGAGAATCAATCCAGCGTGACTTGCAATTCCTAATCTGCGCGGATGGGCGATCCCCTGTCCGTCAAACATCATCACATCGGGTTTCAGTTTCAAATTTTCCCAAGCTTTTAACAGGGGTGGAATTTCCCGAAACGACAACAGGCCCGGAATATACGGGAAATCCACATCCATCACAGCTTCAGCTCGATCGACAATTTCCAATGTTTTGAAATCGAGAATGACAAACCCCGCATAAATCGTTGGCGAGTATTTATTGAACGAAACATCTGCCCCGCCAATCCATCTCAATGGGCCTTTGTAGGGCTCGAGGCGGATTTGATGTCGCAACTCATTTTGCAGGCGGACCGCATCTTTGGCCCTGGCATCCAGTTCCATTTTTCAATTTTTCTCCTGGCAAGCCATCTGCGCAAACAAACGATTGTTGTCTCTCAACAGCTGTGTTCTCTGACTATGCGACAGAACTGCCGCATGTATCGATGCACACCACGATGCATCTCTGTTCAACCCTCCATCATCTGTCTTTATTCTGAACGCTCGAAGAACCGATGAATCGGTTTCTAACCACCGTAGGAGGTAACAGATGAACAAAATTTTGAAAGTCTCCACAGCTATCGCAACATTGGTTTTGCTGAACACGGCTTGCAATAACGATAACCGGGACCGAACAATGGATTCCGGCGCAAAACCTGGCAATACATCCATGCAAAACTATCCAACTGATGTCGATGCCAATTCGACAGCTCGGACAACAAGTGTTGATCAAAGAACCACAGGCGGATCGACAAATATGAATACAGATACGACCACAAGCGGAACCACGACGGGGACAACGATGCAGAAAACAAATCGAACTCCAAGTAGCGATCCGCTTCACCGCACAGGGCCCGGAACATCGACCGGTCCTGCCGATGGAACTGATAAAGTCGAGCGTTAGTGGATTGATTTGCGAGTCCGCTGATCGCGGCGGGCTCGCGGACTTGTGGATTTTATTTTTCGCCGATCATCATAAAGCGATCGAATTTCAGTCTCAGGTATTCGAAATGTTTTTCGCCTCGATAGGCCAACGGCCGGGCTGATTTCACTGACTGTTCAAATTCCGCTAAATTTTGGACCGTGTTGATATGCTCGGGATGTACAAAGTTGGTCGACTGCACAGCATAGACAGCACCTACAGGAACCGTATCCCACCAGTCATTTGTTTTAAAGTGTTCGCAAGAGGTATTGATCACCAAATCAGGTCGCTCGGCCTCGGGATGCCGTGACGAGCAATCATGATGGAAATATTGAATACCCAAATTCCCTGAATGTTTCCAGTGATCCAAAACTTTGCGCGAAACCGCCAGCGCTTCCGCATCGATGTCGAAAAGACTTAACGACTGAAACTGAAATTTCTGACGGATCAGCAATAGAAATGGCAAAGTTCCGTACCAAGAACCGTAGACCCAAACTTTGGAAAACCGTTTTGGATCTTGGTAAAGATCTTCCAGTGTCTGGCACAGCCAAAGCTTGGAAGCCATTTGGCCATCCGAAAATGCATCCATATTGAGATTGCGAAAGTTATCTTGGAGCATAAAACTTTTCCCATTGAAGCAAATCACAGACGAAATTGCCATTCAGACAAATGATGCGTGAGGCTGAATTTGGAACTTCCGCTAGTCCCCTCCGCCCCGTCAGAGTAAGGTTTTCCGATGGATCAGAACGAAAGAGACAAAGCCCTTCAGATGCAAAAGCGTCTTGACGAAGTCTCCCCCACTTTTTGCACAGTCAAATGGAAACACGCCACACTGAATCTCGGTTCCGGTGCGGTGAAAAGTTGCTGCCATCTCCCCTTTCGCAAAGTCGAACAAGTTCCGCGCAAAGCCGGATTTCAATTGCACGAAACTGCGGAAGATCGCCGCGAGCGCGCCGAGATGCTCAAAGGACAAAAACCTAAAGACTGCAATTACTGCTGGTGGATCGAAAGCCAAGGGCATCTCAGTGATCGCATCACCTGGAGCTCGAAATCCTGGATGGCTCCGTTCCTGACAGATGTGGCGGAAGCCAACAGTGATCTGGCACAAGGCCCTTCTTGGCTCGAGCTGAATTTCTCGAACACCTGTAATTTGAAATGCTCGTATTGCTCGCCCATTTTTTCTTCCAAGTGGCTGCAGGAGATCAAAGAGTACGGACCTTATCCGACAGATCCCGGTCACAACGACATCAATTACCTTCCGGGCATCGAGTTCAACGAAAAATTCGACAACACCCAATTGATGAATGAATTCTGGCCGTGGTTTGAAGGCTGCTACAAAGATTTGCGGCTTTTGAAAATCACCGGTGGCGAGCCTTTCTTGAGCCCCCACACCTTGAAGGTCTTGCAATGGGTTTTGGATCATCCAAATCCAAAATTAAATCTTTCGATCAACTCGAACCTTTCCGTTCCAGACAATATCTGGAATCAAGCGATGGATCTGATCGTTGAAATCGAAAAATCGAAAGCCATCGAAAAATTTTATCTTCACCCCAGCATCGACACCTTTGGCCCGCGCGCCGAATACATCCGCCACGGTCTGGATCTTCAGATCTTTCAGCGGCATGTCGATGAATACCTGAAAAAAACAACCGGCCACTTGGTCTTCATTTGCACATTGAACAATCTCAGCCTGGCAGGTCTGTTGGATTTCTGGAAATACATGTTTTCTTTGAAGCAAGAGTATGGTCAGCAGGGCCGCTGGATCTCTGTCACCAGCGAAGTACTGCTAGGACCCGATTGGCAAAACATCAATATCCTCCCCGACACGTTCCAAGGATATCTTGTCGAGTGCATCCAATATGCAAAAGAGCGCCTTGGAAATGGGATGACTCATTTTTCAACTTTCGAGCTTTCTGGTCTTGAGCGCGCGTTGGATATGATGAAAAAGCCGAACGAGAAATTAAATTTAGCTCGAAAGAATTTTTATCGTTTCTTCTCTGAGCATGATCGTCGGCGGAACACCGATTTCAATCGAACCTTTCCTGAATTGAAAGAATTTTGGCAGATCTGCGCCGGTTTGGCAGGCGTCCAACAGCAGGAGGTACTTCCATGAATTTAAAAATCCGATTCACTTTTGCTCGGCGCTCGGCCGGGATTGAAGACCAAGGCGAAACGATTTCCTTGGACTGGAATCTCAATCGAACTTCGATTGCTTTAAAATATTATAAAGCTCTGCAAATCGCGGCCGAAACCGGCTACATGTACCGTCGCGACCGATTTTATAATTTTCCACGCAGCTTCTACACGGAAGACGTCGTCGTCGATCGTCTGAACAAATCTATCGAGACCATCAATCGCTATCACCCGGGTTTGATTCAAGACAAAGCCTATAAGGGAATGTCTCAAGAGTACATGAACCACATGCACACCAACTTTGAAATCAAACGCGGTGCCTTGCTGAATCCGACACCGATTTATGCCAACGGAAATGCCGAGCTTCGAGAGGCTTTTGACGATCTCAACATTTTTATCCATCGCTATGAGGATTCGGGCTTCAGTGGTCGGCGCCTAGGAACGGATATTCCCAAGTTTTATGCGACATTTGGCATTTCCGAAAAGGTTCGCCGTTATCCAATGGACGACGAAGATTTCCA
>CBIHPB010000239.1:0-5906 GCA_966211485.1 uncultured Bdellovibrio sp. | reverse complement strand
CTTGATCAGTTTTTTCGGAATGCTTTGCACGCGAACCGGATCGGTACCGATTTTTTCGAGCGGGATCAGTTTATTTGGGTACATCACCAAACGCGGGCTGTCGATGCCTGGCGTGTATTCACCGTGGCACTGACTGCAGCGATTTTTGAAAATCTGCTCTCCACCGCGGGCCAATTCGGGATTGATCGGGCCTGGAAATTTGGGAGCCTGATAGCCACTCACCCAGTTTCCGAAAATGTCTTTCATGATTTCGATGTTTTCCTCAGTCTTTTCCACTTCCACGCCCATGATTGGAATCGGGAAGATTGCCGCAACCATACCCATTTCGCTGACTCGTGAAGCGGTGGCTTCGCTTTCAGAGATGGGCGTGAATGGCTGCTCGTCTTTCAGTGAATAAATTCCGTCAACAGTCATATTGCGGCGGAAAGCACGGTAAGAAAGATCGGGGATATTGGCAAAGCCGCGGTCGTTCGGGTCGTATTGGCCGGGCTTGGTGATGCCGAATACACGTTTGAAACTTCCGATCGAGTTCACGCTGCCTGGAGGTCCTGCGACATAATTCAAAATATGATCGCTGCCGTTCACGATCGGATCGAGCTGTTTTTTTGTTTCCTTGATCAGGTATTCGCGAAATGTTTTCGCTTCTTTTTCGTCCATGTTCGGGAAAAGTTGGGTTGCGATCGTGATCAGCTTTTCCTCTTTGCCGTTGATGTTTTTTAAAGCGGCATAGATTTCTTCGACGTAACCGCCGATGTTCAGTGATGTGTTTGGTGCTCCCATCCAGACTGTGTTTTGAGGGCGGCCAAAGCTGTCATAGGTGCGGCCCGAGTGACAGATTACACAGGTCAGGTTTCCGACTTCCAATTTCAGGTGCCGGGACATGACGTCGACTTCCAAAGTTCCGCGAACGACACCCAACGGATACTCGAGTTTTGGCATCGGAACGCCCGGCTGCAGGTTGTCGATACGGTCCGGCATGATGAAGCCGTACTCGCCCAAAACTTGGTTGTAAGTTCGGCGCGAGATCGGGGATTGCTGATCTTCGTTGCGTTTCATCACGACGGCAGAAACGGCCAGCTTCAAAGGAATTGCATTGGTCTCCAAAGTCTTTGAGCTTAGGCCCTTGAAATCGTTCAAAATAAACTGAATCTGTGGGTCGTGGGCGTGTTCGGGATAACGGGCCTGATAGGCCGCCAGGTCCGACGAGGGAGCCTCAAAGTAACAGGCGGCAAGGCCTAGCAAGACTGTCAAACTGAGGGTCACCAGGGCCCATTTTTGCGGTCTTTGAAATGTGTGATTCATTTAATTGCTCCCGGTGCCGGCCTAATGAAGACCAGAACATCAGGGCGAGTTCAAAGCAAGATCAGTGCGCGCTATTGGGCGCGTGAGCCAGAGGCAGGAAGTCGCTTGAATGCAGGAGCTTCGACTTTGGCAGTCTTGGCGATCGCAAGACCGAAGAGGAACAAAAAGAGTCCAATCGAGATGACGAGAGGCTTTTTCATTTTACGGACATTTCTCCTTACTGGTGAACCTTTTCTAGTTTGAGCGCAGCTTTCGATTTCTTCAAGACTAGTTCTTCAGAATTTTGCACTTTCATATTGTTTTGGTTTTCCGCTGCCGCCATCTGCTCGCGCGAGTTGGTGGCAAAGCTGCCTGAACTTGCGTACTTAACGCCCGAGCCTTGCGCTGAGACATTCAGCGTGACTGTTTTGGCGATGCTTTCTTTTGAGACATTCAAGACTGAGATTTCGGCCGTTGCAGTTTGTCCGGGTTGCAAGTTCGGCCAGACGTCCGACAGTTCTCCGCTGACCAGCGAAGCTTCCGCGGGGAGCGTCCATGTGTACTGAACGTCACCTTGCACGGGTTGATGCAAAGTCACTTCGGCCTTTAAGCGCAATTCCTGATCATCATTTTCTGGAACACCACCGACCGGAGAAATTTCCACGGTGATGGCTTGATTCATTTTTCCCGACAAAGATTCGGACCAAGGTTTCAATCTTAATTTCGGTGCGGGAAACTGCGAAGCCGGATGGCGATGAGCTTGCGAGTCTTGCCACCAAGCGGTCAAGCCTCCCAAAGTCAGTCCAAGCGCAGCTAGGATGGAAATTTTCTTTATGGACATAAGCGCTCACTTCCCGAGTTGGTCTCTAAGTAGTAACGAGCCGTGGTGTTGACGTTGTCTTTGTCAGTTTCGACTTGGATGAGATAGTAACCGGCCGGTTGTCCCGTAAACGAAATGGTCTCGACGCCGGTGCCGCCGGATTCCGGATAAAAGCGCGCACTGGAATCAACCAATGTCGATGTGTCGTTCAAAGTGTGCTCTTCCTTCCAGACATGTAAATCCAAATCTGTCGGAGTCCCGCTTGGAGTCGCCGCATATTTCAAATTCAAAGTCGCGCGTGCGGTCGAGCCATCGTAGAGATAAGCAAAGAAATCATTGGTGCGAGCCAAGTTGTTGGTGCCTGCCACGCCTTGAATATCGAACGTGCAAGTAGCGCCCGGTTGTGGCGTCACCAGATAAGCGTACTCGCGGCGATCGGCGCGCTGGCGTTCGTTCGTCACGGCGGCATCGTAGGCGGCCAAGTTGGCATTGGCGTTTGTGTTGATCAGACTTCGCATGATTTCATTGAAATGGCCGATGTTGCGGAAGTGAATGCTGCTTGAGCGAAATCCAACCGACGCATCGGAAAAAACTTTCCAGACATAGGCAAAACCGACATCAGCACCGACGCTGTCGCCACCGGTCGCACTTTCGACTGTGTCCCACAGCATGCGCGAAACAGAAACTTCACGGAAAACACCCTCACCCAGATAAGTCGATCCATTGACCGCGTCTTGTCCGGCCACAATATTTTCCAGGTTCAGGTTCACGTTCACGCCCGTTCCACCCGAGCAGTCCGAATTTCCAGTCGTATCTAAATAGTGGTTGTCGCCGCGAACGGCGCCTTGGAAAAAGTTCGACCAACCTTCTGACCACGCCAGGCGCGGATCGATAATAGAGTTTCCATTGTGAGAGCCGCCTGGCGAATTGCTGTAGGCGTAAGACTTCTCCATGAAATGGCCGTACTCGTGAATGATCACCGAGTTGTCGTAATGGTCGGTGTCCACGCAGGTGCTGCCGTTCACTCCACCCATCAGATAAATTCCGGTGGCCATTCCGTAGGCAGGCTCGTCAGCTGCGATGAAAAACGAAATCGAAGCGGTTGGCGAGCTGTAGTAGGCACCGGGACTAAGGCCAGGCGTCCAAAACAGGCGAACTTTCGGCGCGACCGTGAAGGCCGTGCAGATGTTTCCAAGGCTTGCGCAAGTCGAGTTGTTGCGGATGTAGAGATTGGCCGCATAGATTTGATCGAGAATATTAAACGCGCCACCTTCCAAAGTTCCGGTGTATGTCGCTGCCGTCAATGTTACAGCTTTGGTTGTTTCGTTTCCCGCCAAAGTGAAGCTGGCAGAAATCGAGTAAGGCAACATCGCAGTTGGATTATTCAAAACGCTGGCGTGAAGATAGGAATTGTCAGCTCGCGAGTAGACTTTCAGTGTGTACGTGCCGGCTGTGCGAGGAATATTCATGCTGATTGCGCCGGAATCGTCGGTCTCGCCACACTGAACGGTGCTGCCATTGGAATCCAGAATTTCAACTTCGGCGCGGCGGATGTTGGCTGTCGAAGCCGCACCCAATCCCAAAGAAGTTGCAACACGGTACTTGTACTGAGCAGTCGCTGTGACAGTGGTTGCCGTCGTTGGGCTCACAACAGTCGAGCAATAAGTTTTCTCGCTCCCGATGGCACCATACAATGGATCGGTCGAATCGGGAGGCGGCTCTTCCGTATTCGGGTTTTTACACCCCAGAACAGTCGTCAGCATCAGAATGGCTAGAACAGCTTTTGACTTGCAAAACATACCTTAATCTTTTCGGTTTTTTTGAAAGTCCGCTGAATTGTTAGAAAGATGACGCTTTTTTTGAGTTTCTCAAAATGAGCCAACGACAAGCCATATCGCGATTTTGGTATTGTCTCAGGAACGCACTCTGAACTTTTATTTCTCTGTGGTTTTTAAAAATTCAAATGTGGAATGAACTGTGGATTTTGGGTCATCCGTTTTGCCTTCGGCAAAAAAAAAGTCCCAGGAAAGGTGTGAAACAATAACCCCGTTATGCAAGGTGGGTGGCCATGGTAACAACTTTAGGCTTCTCAATACGAGTTGAGCTTGCACACCATTGTCAGGGACAGCCCCCAAAAATATGCTTGTCGGGTTATTTTTCTTACACTTCCTGAGACCCGAATTAGATCCTACAGCAAGAGCGAGAAAGATGAAAGGTCCAGTCAATTTTTTTGCCTAAATAGCCGAGAAATAGATGGCATGAGATATGAAACGCTCGACCTTATCTTTCCATTTCTTGTTTTTTCCTATGGAATTCTCATGATTTTTGTGATCGAGAACAAGTCCCTTGACAAGCTTGCTCGCCAGCGGATGCCACAAATGGCAGCGACCCTGCGCAGCCATCGCACCTTGGCCTACGCGTCTTTGTTTATTGGCGGCTTGTGGTCGGTTCAGAATCTCTTGTTTTCTTGACTCGTGACAGAGGCTTCTCTACTTTGCGGGGATGAACGAATCTCCCTCTATTTCGGCTGCAAATAACACGGAAACAACCGTACTGACAGTCGAAGCTTTGAATCGACAAATTCGACAAATGATCGAAGGTGAATTGGGACTTGTGTGGGTGCAAGGGGAGATCTCCAATTTCAAGGCTCATACCTCGGGCCATTTTTATTTCAGCCTCAAAGATTCCAAATCCCAAGTCAGCGCTGTGATGTTTCGCGGATCCAATTCGCGTTTGAGATTCAAACCGACAGATGGTTTGGAGGTTGTCGTTCGCGGACGTGTGTCTGTGTACGAACCTCGTGGTTCTTATCAGATCGTTTGCGAAATGATGGAGCCTGTCGGTGCCGGTGCTTTACAAAAAGCTTTCGAGCAACTGAAAGAAAAATTGAAACGGGAAGGGTTGTTTGAAGCCGCTCGCAAGCGTCCGCTTCCGGCAATGCCTCGTCATATCGCAATCGTCACTTCACAAACGGGTGCCGCCATCCGGGATATGTTGAATGTCTTGAATCGCCGCAATCGGGGAGTACCTGTGACCTTGGTGCCGACTTTGGTTCAAGGTGAAGGCGCGGCTCCGCAAATCGTCGAGGCACTTCGCAAAGCGGCTATGCTTCCAAATGTGGATGTGATCATTGTTGGTCGTGGCGGCGGTTCGATCGAAGATCTTTGGGCTTTCAATGATGAGAACTTGGCGCGTGCGATTGCAGCTTGTCCGGTACCGGTGATTTCGGCGGTCGGACACGAAATCGATTTCACGATCGCGGACTTTGTTGCAGATCTGCGAGCTCCGACTCCGTCGGCTGCGGCCGAGCTTGTGGTGAAAAACACAGCGGATGTGGCGGGGAAGGTGGAAGCGCTTCAAAAGATGCTGTCACTATCAATGCATCGATTTCTGAAACTTGAAATTCAGAAGGTGCAGTCCCTGTCGGCTCGATTGGTGGATCCAAAGCGCCGTTTGCAGGATCTGATTTTGCGCCGGGATGAATTGCATTCTCGCCTGCTGCAATCGCAGAAGAATTATTTTGAAAAAAGAAAACTGCAACTGAAGTCGGTCACAGACAACCTGACTCCGCCAGAGCAACTGATCGGGGAAAAGCGGGCTGAGATCGATATGCTTCACCTTCGCATGAAGAACCACATGACTTGCCAAGTGGATCTGCAAAAGCAGAATCTGCACCGGTTTATGTCATTGTTGGAAAGCCTCAGTCCTTTGAAAGTTGTCGAGCGCGGGTATTCGGTTGTGACCAAGGAATCTGGATTGGTCAAATCGGTCGCGCAACTGAAGAAAGGCGACGAAATTTCCGTTC
>CBIHPB010000238.1:0-5921 GCA_966211485.1 uncultured Bdellovibrio sp. | reverse complement strand
ATCGTGCTTCTGCGGACCCACCAATGACGCGCCACTAGCAAGCTCTGCATCATGCAGCTCAATCATCCGTTTTGCGAGTGAAAATTCGATGTCTTTTGACTGAAAATTCAGCGCATGCTGATCGGAAATCACATAGTCCACCGAGATATCCACAGAATCACGCTTGGAAATGAACTGCATCGCATGATTAAAATCCCGGTATATGGCTCTCAAAGCCTCTAAGCGCTGAGTCGTCAATTCCACAGCCAGACGAAGAAAGCTGGGATTCAAACTTTCTAGCAAAGCTTCAGTTTCACCGCGAGCCACGTCACCGGCAGCATAATTCTTTAGCACTTTGTTGCGGGTCTTCAATGCTCGGCGGAATTCCCCAAGTAAATCCACATTCCGAGGATGAAAACTGGCACTGAGATCATCCACAAGCTGCCGTCGTTGATCAGCACCTTCTTTAATCGCCGCCAAACTTTCCGGAGAAAACACAACGCTCGGAAATTTCTTAGAAAGTTCCTGCGCGGTTGTCTTCTTACCATTGAGCAAATGATTCTTACGCGAGCGAAGGATATTCAGCTGCAGATCAAAATCCAATTCACCCTGACGGGCCTTGGCTTTCAGAAAAGCTTCCTCAGCCCCAAGCTTTAAAAAATTCTCGTTATCGGCGTAGCGAAAGCTATGTCCGGTTGTCAGAAGTGAAATAGCCTCAAGTAAATTCGATTTTCCCTGACCGTTCTCACCCAAAAAAATATTCACCTTCGGAGAAAATCGCGCGACTCCTTCAGAAAAGTTTCGAAATTGAAAAAGTTGAAGAGCCTGAATCAAAAATGAAACTCCAAAAACAAAGAGGGCATCGTGTGCCCTCTTGAAACAAGACGCAATAAAGCACTAAAAGGAATCAGGTACCTTTTAGATTCTCATCGGCATGACGACGCAGGTGTAAGACTGGTCGTTATGTGGACGCATCAGACCTGGAGACAACTGATCGTTGATTTCAAAATCGACTTCTTCATCATTGATCGCGTTGAGCACGTCCGTGATGTATTTTGCGTTGAAACCGATCTTCATCTCCTTGCCTTCGTATCCGACTTCGATCTCTTCCTTCGCATCACCCAGTTCTGGATTGTTCGAAGCGATTTCCATTCGGCCGTTGGTTAAAGACAAAGTGACAGCTTTTGATTTGTGATTCGCAAGCAAAGACACGCGCTTCAAAGACGTCAGGAAAGCTTCGCGGTTGATGCGAATTTTCTGAGTCAGTTTTGAAGGGATGAACTGTTGGTAGTTTGGATATTTACCTTCGATCAAACGAATCATCAAAGTCGTCGAATCTTTTCGCACGATCAATTGCGATCCTTCGATCGCCAATTCAAATTCTCCCGAGAGAGATTCCAGCAACTTTTTAATTTCGTGCAAACCTTTTCGAGGAATGATCACACCTTGTCCGGTCGTCATCGCTTTCGAAGAAGGAATCTGTCGGTTCACCAAGCAAAGACGATGTCCGTCTGTTGCCACCATTGTGTAACCGGCATCATTCTTTTGTTCGAAGTAAACTCCGTTCAAGTGATATCTGGTTTCATCGTTTGAGACCGAATAGATTGTTTTATCAATCATATCGCTCAAAACTTCTGAATCGATTTTTAGAAAATTATTTCCCGAGTAAGTTGGGAAAACTGGATATTCTTCAGCGCTGATACCAACAATCTTTGAAAGATATTTTCCTTGTTTGATTTCCAGCCAGTTGTTGTCTTTGCGATGAAGTTGGATCATCCCTTCCGACAATTCTTTGGCGATTTCAAAAAGGCTCTTTGCACTGACAGCAACTTTTCCAGCTTGAACAACTTTAACTTTGACTGTGTCCGTCAGGCTGACTTCAAGATCTGTTGCAAAAACACGCAGCTCATTTTGGTCCGCATCCAACAGAACATTCATCAGGACTGGCATTGTGTTTCTTTTTTCGACAATATTTTGTGTCTTGCCGATTAGATTCATCAGGTCTTTTTTTTCAATTTCAATTTTCATGTGTACCCCTGATTTTCATCCCTTTAAGAACTATTATTCTTATATATATAAAACTAGTAGTAGTATTAGGAGCGTGGAAAACGTAACAAAGGAACTAAGCTCCTGTAAATTCAAAAGAAATTCCGTGGATAAACCCTGCAGTGAATCGAGACCCAAAATCTCAAAAACCGGGGATAAGCTCAATCCTCAGAATCTTCCTCAAACTTCTCCACAAAGTTGTACAGTCTCCACATTCACACCCCTGTGATATTGTGGATTCTGGTCGTTAACTCATCGAGATCATTCTTAAAATCCATATCTTTCGAAAGTAGAAACTCGACACGATCCATCGCGTTCATGACTGTCGTGTGATCTTTTCCGCCGAAAGCACGGCCAATATCCACCAAAGATTTGTCCAAAGTTCGTTTGATCAAATACATCGCGGTTTGCCGAGGAACGACGATCTGTTTCGCACGAGTCGTCGATTTCAGGTCCGAAATCTTCACCTTAAAGTGGTCCGCCACCATCTTTTGGATATCCTCGACCGAAATTGTGGTTTGGGTTTCGTGAGTAGCCAAAACTCGACGAGCCAACTCGATATCAATAGATAAACCCTGAAGTTCACTGAACATTTTTACTTTTTTCAGGTTGCCTTCAAGCTCTCGGATCGAGCGTTTGGATATCCGCGCGATGTAATTGACCACCTCTTCTGGCAGGCGAAGGTTCATTTTCTCGGATTTATAACGAAGAATCGCAACGCGGGTTTCCAGATCCGGCATCGAAATGTCCGCAATCAGGCCCCATTCCAAACGAGATCGGTTGCGATCTTCCAATCCCAGGATATCCTTCGGCATACGATCGGCCGCGATCACAACTTGACGCTTACGCTCAATAAACGAGTTGATTGTGTGGAAGAACTCTTCCTGAATGGCTTCGGTTTTCCCGATCATTTGCACGTCATCCACCATCAAAACATCCGGTGTATCGCGATATTTCTGGCGGAACTTATCCATTTCGTAGCGACGAATCGACGAAACGCACTCGTTCAAAAACTTCTCGGCGCTGATGTACATGATCTTTAAATAGGGGTGGGTCGTGCGGATGTGATTTCCCACCGCATGCAGCAAGTGGGTTTTACCCATTCCAACTGGACCGCAGATAAACAGAGGATTGTAACCCTCAGCCCCCGGATTTTGCGCGACATTATAAGAGGCCGCATGGGCGAATTCGGTGTTTCGACCCACCACAAACGTAGAGAAAGTATAATCCACATTCAAAAGGTCCACTTTTGGAGGAGGATTTGGGGACATTGATGGGGTAGCCGACATCATCTGCTGAATAGGTGCCTGAATCTTTTCGTGAGCGGAAAACGCATCACTGAGGTTCGCGGGCTCCAAAGCCTTCATTCCGGTGACAACCAGATCGACTTCGAAGTCCTTCTTTAAAAGATCGGCCACCTCGGCATAGATTTTATCCAAGAGATTTTCGACGACAAAATACTGATGAAGGGCGCTAGGCACCCCTAAAATCAATCGTGGAAGCGTTGGTGTCCCCACAGTTTCCACATAGGAAACAGGATCCAGCCAAGTCTCGATCGACTTGTTCTCTTTATTACGGGCTTTGATTCGTCTTTTGATATCTTCCCAAAAGCCAGCATCAAGACCTGTATTTGGTTCAAATTGAACAGTGGTCACGCGCTTTTCCCCCTGAGCTCGTGTTGCGGAAGGGCCCTCATATCAGGGGGGATGGGCCATTTCAACCGAGTTTTCCACAATGACAAGTATTGACCAGATTGATGCAATATGGTTTTATCCCGGCCCTTGCATAAGTTTAAAAACCTAAGACAGACGTCATTCGTCGTAACGCGGGAGTTCTAAATGGCTAAAAGAACCTATCAACCAAAGAAGAAGAAAAGAAAATCAGCTCACGGCTTCCGTGCCCGTATGGCAACGAAGAACGGCCGTAAAGTGATGTCTCGTCGTCGCGCTAAAGGTCGTAAAAGACTGACAGTTTCATCGAGTGGAAAATAAGCAGAAAGCTTCAGGACTTAAACGAAGCTCGGACTTTCTCGAGATTCAAAAAAAAGGAAAAAGAAAAACTCTCTGTCCCTGGTTGGTGCTTGCCTATCGCAAGAATCAGCTTGGGCATCTCCGGTTTGGCTGCACCATCAGCCGCAAAGTGGGATCTGCTGTGATCCGTAACCGGCTGAAAAGATGGACACGAGAGTATTTTCGAAAAGCGGCGACTGATGGATTTAATCCCGAATTCGACCTTAACTTGGTGTTTCGATCGATGCCAGAGGACTTCTTTAAGTCCCTCAAGGCCAGCCAATTTAATGCCATTTTGGACCAAATTCCCCACTTTTTTAGTTAAAAGCACCGCACTTTTTTTGATCGGCGCCTATCGAAGCCTGGCATCTGCCTGGTTGGGTGGGGTCTGCCGGTTCGAGCCCAGCTGCTCGGAATATGCCGTCCAAGCTTTTCGTGAATACACACCAATGAAGGCCCTTTCTCTCAGCGTGAATCGCATCTGTCGATGCCGCCCCGGCGGCGGTTGCGGATACGATCCTCTCCCAAGCCGAGGTCACCATGGACAATCAGAACAATAACAACAATTTGATCGATAAAAAAACACTCCTGGCCGCGACTCTGGCCATGATGTTTATCTTCGCTTGGCAAGCATACCTAGCGAAGAAATATCCAAAACAAGAAGCTCAGCCGCCGGCGGCTCAAACAACAACGGCGAATCCTCAAGCCGGCGCGACAGCTCCAACAGCTGCTGCAACGACAACGGGAACAACAGCAACTGCCGAAGCAAAACCTTCGACGACAGCAGCGACGACCGAATCGGCAAAGCCCGAGCAAACATTTAAATATGACGGCAAAGCCGTTGCCTTCGAAATTTCTTCGAAGGGAATGGGTCTTAAGCATCTTCTTTTGAAGCAAAACACCGATCGAAATCATGAACCTTTGAAACTGGGTGTGAGCGATCAACACGGTCTTTATGAACTAGGTGTTGTCGGCACAAACCAAGCATTGGATTTCGATGTCACTCAGAAGTCTGAGCAAGAATTTGAAGGTGTCGCCCAATACGGATCAGCAAAAATCCGTCGCACGATTTCAATTGATCCCGAGACAACAGCATTGACCAGCACTGTCTTCGTTGAAGGCGTCGATGCGTCTTTCCCTGGCGTGACGGTGACAATAGCAGAAAAATCGATCGGTGAAGTCGCTCACAGCATGTTTATGCCGTCATTTGAAGTGCAAGATTTTGTTGTCGTTCATTCTGGCAATGAAGAGCGCATTCACTCGTCCGCTTCGAAAGAAAAAGTCGAAAAGTCTTTCCCAAGCGTCAGTGTAGTAGGCTTGGGATCACAGTATTTTGCCTCTTCTCTGTTGGATAAATCTGAAATTGCTCCGGAAGCTAAAATCATCGGTGGTGCCGGCGTTCCAGAACTGACAGCGCAATTGGCTTACAAGCCTGCTGTGAATTCAAAGAACACAATGGAGCTCAAGTGGATCGCGTACTCGGGTGGAAAATCTCTGACGACTCTTGAGAAAGTCGACAAAGACTTGGCCCGAGTTCTGGATTTGGGATTCTTTGCGACGATTGGCCGCTTCTTGCTTTATACGATGTTGTGGTTCCACTCGATCATTCCAAACTGGGGTGTGGCGATTATTCTGCTGACCTTGTTAGTTCGTTTGGTTGTCTTGCCACTGAACGTGACAACTTTCCGCTCGACGAAAAAGATGCAGAAGATTCAACCACTGATCACGCAGCTTCGCGAACGCTACAAAGACGATCCACAGGCGATGAATCGCGAAATGATGGGTCTTTGGAAAGAGCACAAGGTCAACCCACTGGGCGGATGCTTGCCAATGCTTTTGCAGCTTCCGGTTTTCTTCGCCCTGTACCGTGTTTTGGGTCAGTCGATC
>CBIHPB010000237.1:0-5931 GCA_966211485.1 uncultured Bdellovibrio sp. | reverse complement strand
TCTTCACAACAAAAGCCCCCGGAATGGGCACAGGGCTTGGTCTCAGTATCGCGCGAGGACTCATTAGCTCGCACATGGGACGAATTTGGCTTGATTCTTCAGCAGTTCATACAACCTTTGTCGTTGAACTTCCATTGGCTCAAGTCGCACAAAAAAAAGCCGCTTAGAAAAACATTTTGCTTAACCTCTATGCAAACTTGCGATTTCAATTTGTCATCATTTGCTGCAATTCAAAGCATAATTTCTTTGTGTCGTTTTACACTCCTGTCAGGGCTAACTCATTCTTAAACAAAAAGATATTTTAGTGCCTCATGCGGTTTGGTACACATCCATAGAACCCCAGGAAAGGAAACTTCATGTTTCTCCCTTCACTCCACCGAAACAGCCCCGGACCTTCCACTAAGGTGCTGCCGGCCGTTTCGAACAATCTCTCAGCGGCGCGCCCCCACCTGATGGAAGGCATGCGGCCAACGATTTTGTTTTTGGGGAACGATCCTTCGATGCTGGCATTGGTTCATGAAACTCTCGACCACGATGCGATCTTAATCAGCTCGCGAAACCTCAGCGAAACTTTGTCCGTGCTGAACTCGCACAAACCGGATTTGGTTTTGTGTGACTGGCAAGACCAACTGGGCGTGCTGTTGCAGACGATGGAGTCCCATCACCTTTCTGATATTCCGCTTTTGCTTTTCACTTCTTTGGAAGAGAGAAAATCCAAAGCCAATCTGCTGACGGGCCGTGTGACGGATCTTCTCCTGAAGCCTTGCCTGGCGGAAGAGCTCACGGCTCGCCTGCGCGGGCATTTGCAAAGTCACCTTGCTAAAAAGTTACTGCAATCCGAACTGCGCTGTCAGAACCCGAACTTGCATGACCTCGCTCAAGAGATCACTCATCGCACGAAAGAATTGCACCGGGTGAACAAACTGAAAGACGAATTCATGGCGACGCTTTCACATGAACTGCGCAATCCAATCAACGTGATCGCAGGCTTTGCTGAAATTCTGAAAAGCGGCGTCGATCAACCGGATCTGGCGCGCGAAGCCGCCGATGCGATTTATCGGAATGCTCAGATGCAGATCAAGCTCATCGCCGATCTTTTGGATATTTCAAAAGGCATCGCCGGCAAATTGATTCTGGATACGAAGCCCATGCAGCTAAATTCCGTCTTGCAGGAAATCCTGCCGGCGGTGAAAGAGGCTGCATTCAAGCAAGACGTGACATTGACCATTCATTCCGAGCTCAATGGCGACCTGATTCAGGGCGATGCGATTCGCATTTCACAAGTCATGTGGAACCTGCTTTCAAATGCCATCAAATTTACGCCGAAGGGCGGATCGGTCGAGATTCATCTGCGCCGAAACGAGCAATGGATTGAATTCGCCGTGCAGGACACAGGACACGGCATTGATCCCAAGTTTTTGCCGTTTATGTTCGAGCGTTTTAATCAGCAGGACTCTTCAATCACCAAGCGCTTTGGCGGATTGGGCTTGGGACTTGCGATCGTTCGCCATATTGTCGAGTTGCATGGAGGCTCGGTCCGCGCCGAAAGCGACGGCTTAGGCCAAGGCGCAACTTTTACCGTGCGTTTTCCAACTCTGACCAACTAAACTCAGCAGCATGTCGAAGCTGCAGAAAAAAGCAATTCAGGCCATCAACACCCGCGGCCTCCTTCTTGTTTACCCCATCGACAATCGCCCCGATCCACTTTCTCTTTGGAGCGAGCTCTATCCGAAAACCAAAATGCGCTGGGAATGGGACGACGAAGGCGATAGCCGTGTGGCCGATCTCTGGCATCTGCGCACCATCCTTTCGGAATCCCGACAGGTCGTCTACAGCAAGTGGTATCAGAATCGCGCGACTTTTTTCTCGCGCCCACTTTGGACGGCGCTGTACAAGCTTTCCCGTGACTGGCAGCCCGCCCGCTGGCCAGCCGAATCCCATGAAATTCTCGAGGTTCTGGACACGGACTCGCCTCTTTCCACCAAACAGCTGAAAGAGGCTGTGGGCTTGCAAGGGAAGCTTTTAGAAAGCACCTATGAAAAGGCCCTGCGACCGCTTTGGCAGCACATGGATCTGGTCGGCTTTGGCGAGTTCGAGGACAGCAGCTTTCCGTCGCTGGGCGTGGGCTCGGCCCGAGTGCTGTTCGAAGACCTGGTTCAAGAGGCAGATCGGCTGTCCAAAGATGACGCCTTTCAACTGCTGGGCCACTACCTGCCTGAAAAAAGTCTCTGGCGAAAGTTTTGGAATCGCATCTCGGCCCCCTCTAAAATCGCCCGCAAATCTTGACCGGCCTTTTCGCTTGTGGCGCCAAGCCCAGCTAGCGTAAAACTCTTCAATCAATGAAAAAGTGGATCTTCTTTTTTCTTTCATTTCTAGCGGCCCTGCTGGCCTTGCCACAGGATCTCTTAGCTCAGCCGGTGATGGCGCGCCCTTCGGCCCACAGCTGCACCTATTACCAGTCTCTGGAAAGCGAAATGAAATGCGGCCCGGATGCTTATCTGGCCAACTGGGGCGGCCCGATGTGCGCCAAGTATCTCAAGCACGAAACTAATTTCTGGAAGAGTTTGCTTCTGACCTCGGAACTGAAAGCCTGGTTCCCTCGTGTTCGTCTTTGCCTGCAGCAGGATCTGGAAGCTTCCAAATCTCAACTCACCTGTGACAATCTCACCGACTTTGCCAAGGATTCGCACATCCGCTGTTATGTTCAAACGGGTTTTTGCGAACTCTCTTCAATCAGCAAACTGCAATTGGGAAAACTCAGCGCAGCGGCTGTGATTTCGGACGACACCGGCATTTGGGATGAATCCATTCTTGAAATTACCGAAGCTTGTCTTGCTCGGCAGTAATCATTCACTCAATTCATTCAGCAAAATATTTTACCAACGATAATCGACTTGAATCTGGCTTTGTCGAAGCCCGGTCTCGTGGGTGATTCCGAGATTCAGCTTTGAAGACAGCGGATGACTCATCCGAAACATCAGGCCCGAATGACCCGTCTCGGCCTCACAGGACAACTGAAGCCCCTTGCCAAGCTCGGGATTCGAATACAAAAGACGAAGCTTGGTCGGATTGATCACTCCTAATTTCCAGCTGGCCGCTGATGGATCCATCGTTCGGGATTCGCCATCCGCTTCGCCGACGGAACCATTCAACGAGCCCGAGCCCCCACGCGGGAAATAAGTCAGCTCGAGGTCCTTCAGCATCGGATCAAAGTTGTGTGAGAGAAATTCCTGCTGAACATCCCCCAACGACGAGCCATGAAAATCCCCGGGCACATACTGCGCCATCGGAGAGTCCCAATCGCCGGCCGGTTTCCGGGGAGCAAGATCGCGGATATCAACCAGGTCTTCGCCATCTGGAATCAGTGACATGTTCTGAAAGAACGGCACCAACGCGAGGAGAATTCCCAAAATGAGCCACTTTTCCGACAGAGAACGTACCGGTTTTCGCATATGAATGCGTATCGGACAAAAGGCCTGTGGGCTGAAGAGCCTAAAGGCTCTTGCCGCTGGTTAGTGGGTAAGTGGGTATGTAAATGGGGACTTGTACTCTTCATGGCGCTTTCTTGCCGTCCATGGCGCTGCATGCTGGCTATTCGCGCATCCATGCGCTCACCCCTTCGGCCACGGAGGCATGGCTCAAACGGCGCCGCCTTGCTGGGCCTTCGGGGAGCTTCGCTTAGCCACCACGTCGATGTGGGAGGAAAAAAGGCGGAAGAGGCTGAGCTTGAGAGTAAAGACGTCTTTCGAGCGAAGTTTTGTTTCACTGCCAGGTGGAAGTGACTCACTTTTTTGGATCAAAAATTTGATCCATAATTCTGAACCTCTCCGATCCCTCCCCCTCCTTTTGGTTTTCCGAAAATGCGAAGCACCCCAAAGGGGCGAGCGCATGGATGCGCGAGTTTCCGGAAAAGAGCGCCAGGATGGCAAGAGAGCCACATGATGAGTAGTGATGTGAGATTTAAAACTTACGCAAAAAATGACAACTATACCCACCCGGATTTTTCACCAAGTAATCCTGATGGTAATCCTCGGCCGTATAGTAATTCAGAAAAGGCACAACCTCAGTGACGATTGGCTTTTTCCAGAAACCAAGCTTTTGGATTTCCGCGATCTTTTGTTCGGCCACGGCTTTTTGTTCGGGCGAGAAATAGAAAATGACCGAGCGGTACTGACTTCCGATATCATTTCCCTGCCGATCCTCTGTTGTTGGATCGTGCATGCGGAAGAAGACATCGAGGATTTGTCCCAAAGAGACTTTCTTTGGATCGAACTCGACATCAACCGCCTCTGAATGACCGGTTCGGCCGGTTTTGACGTCAGTGTATTTGGCGTTCGGTAAAGTTCCGCCAGCATAGCCGACTTCGGTTCGTACAACGCCCGGGATTTTTCTTAAAATGTCCTGAGCACCCCAAAAACAGCCAGATCCAAGGATGATTCGTTCCATAGGACACCGAGTAAAAACCAAAATCAGACAATTTGAGAAGTGTTTTTATTCCAGAGCTTTGCTAGTTTGCTCTGCGACATCAAAACTGAGGGGGAACTATGCGCGTTTGGGTTATGGGCATTGTTGTTGTGGTATGTCAGCTGGTCGGCTTGGTTGCAGGCGCCACAGGACCGGATCTTCCGGCTTATTATGGCCGTGATTTTTACTCGGGCTATCAATCAGGAAGCCTCAAGAACCAAGAACTGATCGACTCTCTTCAAAAAATCCTGGCCACCAATCACACCAGCCTGGGTTACGACCGCGCCCGCAAATATATGTTCGGCCAGATGTTCCTGGAACAGATCGCAGGCAACTACACCGTCAAAGACGTTTACTGCGAGCACGTTTTCACCGATCAAGAAGTCGGCTTGGGACCCAACCAGATTCCAAATGGCAACAAGCTCAACACCGAGCACACCTGGCCACAAAGCCGTTTCACCAACCGCTTTTCAAAAGAGCAGCAGAAATCCGATCTGCATCATCTGTTTCCAACCGACAACGAGCTGAACAACCGCCGTGGGGCTTTGCGCTTCGGCTACGTTCGTGAAGAGATCGAGACCTTGAAATGCCCGATCGCCAAGCTTGGCACCAACAGCCACGGCGACCCAGTATTTGAAGTTCCGATGCATCAGCGCGGGAACACAGCTCGTGCGATCTTCTACTTTGCGACTCGTTATCAGATGAAAATCAGCCCCGAGGAAGAGCGTGATCTGCGCGCTTGGAATCTCGAGGACCCAATTGACGAGCAAGAGTCTGTTCAAAACGACCAGATCCAGGCTTGGCAGGGAAATCGCAATCCATATATCGACTTCCCAGATTTGATCGATCGTATCGACCACTTCTAATTTATTCTGAATTCTTATTGGACGGAGATTTTTTATAGTCTCCGTTGACTCCCAATTCGTTTGCCTTTAAACCCCCTTTTCTTTCTTGGAAATGGGGTCATATGAATTCTTTGGGTCGTCACATTCTTGTCGAATTTACCGGTTGCAACGCCGACATTCTCAACGAGGTGACCACCATCGAAAATGGCATGATCGAAGCCGCCAAAAACGCCGGCGCGACCGTGATCCAATCGACCTTCCACCATTTCTCCCCTTACGGCGTTTCGGGTGTCGTTGTGATCCAGGAAAGCCATCTGGCCATTCACACATGGCCCGAATACCAATATGCAGCCGTGGATCTTTTCACTTGCGGCACCAGCGTGGATCCTTGGGTTTCTTTCGATCATCTTCGCAAGGTCTTCCAGGCGCAGAACTACTCGGCCCTGGAAATGTACCGTGGCTCGCTTTCGAACCTGACCCGCGTGGATTACAAGATCGAAGAAAGCCGCGCCGAAGTTGAAAAGAAAATCGGACCGAATTTCCAGCGCAGCCTTTGGTTCACCGACAAAGATGAAAACCAGGCCCTGTCACTTCGCTACTCGAAAGACATTTTGTTCCATAA
>CBIHPB010000236.1:0-5967 GCA_966211485.1 uncultured Bdellovibrio sp. | reverse complement strand
CGCATGCTTGTCTTCATTTTGCAAAATCTCGCCTTTGCCGATTTCGCTTAAAAGCAAATGCCGGCCCCATCGACGGTAAAGCGCAAAACTCCCCTGACGAATTTTCGCCGCTACCATTGGGTCAAAATTAAAGCCCTCGTCCGCCGAAGCCGCAGTCGAAAGTGTGGTCGAGCGCGCATCCGTGCGTCCCACCGATGCGGTTGCCAGCGCGCCATAGCCTTCCGTATTAAAATACCGCCACAACCCCGTTGCCCAGGTTTTCTGATCGAGATTCGCACCGGATTCACCATTGTGGACGGTCAAACTGGTGAGCCACGGTTTGGTCTCGGCTTTGAATTCAACACCGACATCTCGCTTGGCAAACCAGCGATGACGGCGCACACGCGTCTCGGGTAACAACAATTCCCACTCGGGAACCGAGCCCTCGTAGCCATTTGGAACCGGCAACAATCCCGCGCGGATATCCAGGTACTGAGTTTTCGCACGCAAAGCCGCATGCACCAAGGCCAAATCCCCTTCCTTGGTCGGGTACCAAATCGCCGGCCGCACCAAGTCCGCTGTGCCGAAACTCATCTCGCCCGATAGGCTTTCGTCCCGTTTCCACTCGAAGCCAATCCATGACTGATGCAGTTCAAAACCGCCCTGACTGGGTTCTTCGACGCGCGCTCGGGGGGAGAGAGAAAATTCCGAGAAGCGAAAGCTTCCCATCTGCTCTCCTTCAGCCCAGCTCTGCAGGCTTGAAAGCAAGACCATGGCGGTCGCGATCTGAGAAATGCCGATCTGACAAAGAATAATCCGGGAAATGGTTCTCACCTCTCCGATTGTAGAGGAGCGCTTGATCTGGCGGAAGCACTCTCAAGCACCCCGCCGTTTTTCTGGTCTTGAGGGAAGGCCCTTGTCACTTCAAACTGAAGTCTCAGCAATGAAAGAGCCGCTTCACCTGATTCTATTCAGCCTTCTTGTTTCCACGGGTTTCACCGCCCAGGCTTCGATCGCCGCCCAAGCGCCTGCGATCAAGTTTTACAAATCACCTAAAAGTTTTTTCCCGTCTGGCGAAGCCAGCCTCAAAGACCTTGAAAAAAATCGGCTCAAAGATCACAGTGAATTTTCTTACCTCGTCCAGCGCGAGAAAAAACAATTCTGGGTCAAGGCCACATCGGTGGCGCGAGATCTCAATCTCAGCGAGTACGTTTACTCCAACACCCGCAAGCAAACCTACAAAGTTCAAAACATCGATGGCTCGGCGATCACGGCTGTTCCCGCCAGCGGCGGCGCTGTTGAAACCTTGTCTTTAGCAGAGCTCTCCCCGATCCCCGAAGACACCGGTGTGGCGATGACGCTGACATCGACCCAGGTGCACGAAAGTCCGACTTGGAAAAGTGATTCCATGCTGAATCTCCCGCCTGGCAGCCGCCTGCAAATCTTGAAATTTGACGACACCTGGGCGCAGGTCACATTTGAATCGGTCGGCAAAGTTTCAGGCTGGGTGGATCTCAGCAACTTGGTGCTGAAACATGATTTCGCGGCCTTTGCATTGTGGGGCGAAAAAAATCGCTGGCTGCAAGTCGTTTACCGCGAAGGTTCAGACCTCATCACTCCCGATCACAAACGAATTCCCTTGAGCGAAGTCAAAGGCCTGATCACCAAACCCGATCTTGCGATCTCAATGGTCACAGACGATGACGAGCATCTGCTGCTGCGACAAAATTTAACATTACTAAAAACCGATTCCGAGCCTTGGGCCCTTTCCAAACTGCAGGGGCACGGCGAAGTGTATTGGAAAATCGGTGCTTCAACCCCGCCACCGGACAGCCACTTCTCGGGCGGTATCACGATTGAAGAGCTGATGAAACGCGAAGTCGTCTCGGTTTCGTTTCATCCGAAAAATCCAAATGTCGCAGTCGTTTCAGCGGGTGGAATTTTTCTGACGACCGATGGAAAAACTTGGAACAAGATCTCTCGCTTTGGCGACCAAGATTTTCCAGTGTTGATTGATGGTCAGGGATTTTTATACATTGGCTCGCACCGATCCAACGATTACGGAAAAACTTTTTCGCCGTATTTCCGCTGGGAGCTGCTCGCCCAGCTTTTGGAGCAAAAACAAAAATCTCCAGCGCAGCAGCTCAAAATCCGCAATCTCACCAATCCCCGCCCTGGAATTTTACGCATGGAGCTTGAGACCAACTCGGGCCCCGTTCGCCTGGCCGCCCGAACCGACGGCGGCTTTATCACGAAGTGGGATTACGATTGAAACTCACTGCCGTTACGGCGGTGGCAGGAAATATTTTTTAATTTAAATTTCGAATTTGTTGATCGCCAAAGCTTTCTGCATTTCCAGATAAGCTTTTTCCTGCAGCATTCCTCGCTTATCCAGCGGGACACCGTCGGTAGAAATCTGTGGCAGATATTGAACCGTGATGGTGCGGCTCCAGCGATCCCAATTTGGCAGCAAGGCGCCTTTTCCCATCACTTCGTGCGCACCTAAGACCATCGAGGGAACAATCGGCATACCGGCGTTGATGGCGAAAATAAAAGGTCCCGCTTTAAATGGCAAAAGCTGGCCATCAAAGTTGCGGCCTCCTTCAGGTGCGAGGGAAAATTTCTCGCCGCGCTTCACTCGTGCGGTGGCCTCTTCGTAGACTTTAAAGACTTCTTCTTTACGGGCCCGCGCAATCGGCAGGACACCGAAGTTTTTCATGGCGTGGCCAAAGATAGGAACATCAAACAGCTCGCTTTTCGCTCCAAATCGCATATCGGGATAAGCCGCAACCAAGGCAAAAATATCAAAGAAACTTGAATGATTAAACAGAAACAGACACGAGCCCGCTGGGATATTTTCGCGCCCCTTGGTTTCAAGCTTTACACCGAAAACCCAAAGTCCCAGCTGTCCCCAAAAGGACATAAACCAAGATTCCAGATTTCGGTTGTTGATCACAAGTGATTCAAGCAGCCCCAAAGCACTCCAGAAAAACGTGAAGAGTGTAAAGAAAACGACACCCAATGCCGAGCGCAACGTGCAAAGCAAAATCATGGCATCTCCGGGAACAGTCGTTTGCGAGCAGCCAAGCGCTGGCGCTCTTTGTAGGCTTGATGCTCGGAAGGGCCCGATAAAACTTTGGTGTGTGCTTCGCGGTCGATGATTTGCACTTCGAAAGGATAGAAAAATGAGAAGGTCTCTTTCTGTCCTGGGACCTGCACGCGGATTAATTTACGCGAAATAAATTTGATAAACTGATAATCCGCCCCCGAGTAAGCGTTTTCTTTTCGCAAGAACTCGGCACCTTCTTTGTTTTTCTCGAGATAACTGCGGAAGTATTCGGCGATCTCTTCATCTGACATGCGCTGTTTGCGACTGCGAAGCTCTTGCGCGGCTTGCAGGAACAAATCCACCGGAAACAAATTATTGGTCGACTGGTCTGGCATAATATGCGGATAGCTGATCAGATTTTCCTCGACCAGAAAGCGAACAACCTGAAAGGTATCGAACATCGAATGCGTGATAAAGCGCACACCCAATTTATCAAACACACTCATCGCCAGGGCGTTTGGTTTGGCCAAAAGCTTGATCACGGTACTGGTGGAAGTCTTAAAAGGTTTCGATTCAAATCCGACCAGCGCGATCGGCTCAAGCCCCGTTTGGCTGTCATCCGGACGCTTCAAATAAGTCGTGCCTGAGGTGCCATCGTGATAAATGCAGTTTTGAATTGGAGCCAGAATCTGGCGCTGAATTTCTTCACTGAAGGACGAGAACAAATCATTCTCGGCGTGCACGAAGACGTGAATGCATCTTAAAATCGCGCAGGCCCAGCGGCATTGATTTTTGTTTTCACTTTGACTGGCAAACAGCAAAAGTTTGCGCGGATCTTCCAAAAGCTTGCGATCACGCAGCTCTTCCGGAATCTCATCCAAGGAAAACCCCAGCTTTTCTTGAATCAAAACCAAGGCGCGCCGGTGGAAATACCAAAGCCGCTCGACATCTTCTGGACGTGACGAGTCAAAGCCGTAGCCCTTCACAAAGGCATCGGCTTCATTCAGGTTTTTGAGATTAAGTGCAGGAATGTCAACGGCGGATTTACCGCCGACAACTGAGTGCAAGATAGCTGAATCAAACTCGAAGCTCTGAGGCATCGAGGGGGATCATTACATACAGCGGAAGAAGGCACAAGTAGGGATCGAAAAAGAACCCAAGGTTCCGCCCGACAAGTTCTTTCCATTCAACTGAACCGACTTGCGATTCTGGAAGTTCACAGTTCCGTTGAAAGTCTGCGCGTTATAAGTGCCGGTCACTGTGATTGTTCCGTACTCGTCAGTGAACACGAGGTTCGCTTGATAGTTGATCGCTGTTCCCGATGCGCCTTGGATACGGATTGTAATCGGCTCGATCACCGAACCGTCATCAGTCGTGCCGGTATAACTGTCACGGATCACCAATTCCAAACCAGATGTATTGAGAACTTGCCCGTTGCTTTGCACACCGATGTTACCAGAAATTCGAACTTCCTGGATATCGCCAACCGAAGCCGCTTCCAGTGTTGGAGAGACCAAAACTTGAACGGTCTCTTTCATCTGCAAGGCTTGGGTTGCGTTGAAGTTGATCAATGCGGTTTGGGATCCCGCCGTTCCACCTTGTCCGGTTGGAAGATTGGGACTTCCTTGGACTCGCTGATCGCGACCGGCATTGACAGATGCTCCGTCCGAGCCTTTTTTACCGCAGGCAACGATGGTCATCAGCGCCAAAGCGAGCATTCCGAATTTCAAACTTGAAGAGTGCTTCATATCAAACTCCTTGATTACACAAGAAGGATATTTCACAGCCCGCGCCAGAAGCTGGCACGTGTGCCAGGCTTATATTCGAGCTGGATGTCTCAAAATGAGACGGGCCCTTTTCAAGGCCCGTTTCGGTAACTCAGCTGTTTAAAATTTAGACAAATCGAGTGTCCGTTAAATGAGGATGATTACCACTCGATCGAGTACCGGCAGCCCGCGTATTTGTCTTTGCGGTTGATCACATATTTGTCGAAAGGCCCGTAACCGGCTTTCCAGTTCCGAACGCCCGCATCGCAAACCATCGACTGGTGGCCAATGACGTTTCCAACTAGAACAGTTGTACCCAAGTCTTTACGAAGCACCAAACGGCTTTGCTTCTTCTCTTTACCCGTCTCGTACTCAAGCTTTCCACGCAGGTCTTCAGTCATTTGGATATCAACGAACTTCACAACAAATTTAATCCGTCCAACCGGACCACGGATCGTCGCGTCTGTTCCCAATCGGTCGATAAATCCGCTCACGCCTGATCGCGCTACTTTCTCTTCTTCAGCGTTGCCATTCAGTCGCATGTTATCACCAATCTTCGAACCGATTCCTTTAATGGAGACTTCAAGTTCCTCTTGCAAGGTATCGCCGAAGTTTTCTTTTAAATAGCGCTCAAGCAATTTCCCAAGATCTTTTTCATATTGCTTGCGGATCTCGTCAGAATCCCCTGGAAGCACGTCGATCATGATTTTCTTGGGGCTGTGATAAACACGGGTAAATCCCATGCGATACTGCTGATAAGCCTTATGAATTTGCAGAGCAGCCTCGCGGATTTCAGAATCCGTCATGTCGGCTGATAACCGCATTTGAACGTGAACTTCAGTTTGCGCCTTCGCCGGCGGAAGCGAAGAATCCAAACCTTCCAAAGCACTTTTGTGGATCGCAATACCACCGATCGTCTTCACAACCGGATCCGCTTTTTGAGCCTGAACCACGCTGGAACTGCATTCGGCAGAAAGGGTTTGTGTTACGTCTTTGCAAGCATCTTCAGCCTGAGCATGAGCCGTTGTGAGAACCACAGGAAGAGAGAGAAGAATGGCCGATAAAACTGTTTTCATAGACACCTCGTCGGCAGAGGACTGTACAAGAAGCGGACCAGTGGCAAATCCCTGCAATCACTGGCCAGATCAACTCCATACGCTTAAAAAATGAAAA
>CBIHPB010000235.1:0-6011 GCA_966211485.1 uncultured Bdellovibrio sp. | reverse complement strand
GATCGAAGACGATGGCCGCATCCATATCGCATCCAGCGATCCGACTGCGACCAAGAAGGCGATTGCCTTGATCAACGATATTTGCGCTGAAGCCGAAGTCGGCAAGACTTATAAGGGCAAGGTCGTGAAGATCGCGGATTTCGGTGCTTTTGTTGAAATCCTGCCGAACACACAAGGTCTGCTCCACATTTCAGAGATTGCTCATGATCGCATTCGTGCGGTGGGTGATGTTTTGAAAGAGGGCGACGAGATCGACGTGAAGGTTCTGGATGTGGACCGCGCAGGACGCATTAAGCTTTCTCGTAAGGCGCTGATGGATCGTCCGCAGCACTAAGAGCTAAGATCTACATAGGAATAATTCCTGGGAAAGGGGGCTGATGAGGCTCCCTTTTTTATTTTCTTCGTCACAAAGTGTTTGCGTCCTGCAATCGGGCCTCTTCGCCGGCCCGAACCCGCGGATCGCTGGGCGTCCTGCCCAGCGATTCAAAGTAACTGAGGAAAATCTGTTTTGATCTGCGCTTTGCTGAATCTTGTGGTTTCACTGCCAAATGGAAGTTAGTCGTTCCTCTCGTAAGCTAAGCTTCCTATCTCCTCCCAAATAACACAGCATTTCATAGCATAACCTAGTGGAACTTCAGGGTTTTCGATGTGAAACTAGACTTTTGAGGGGAATGCCTAGTGATCCGATTCAAGAAGACCATTCTCAAAAATGGCATTCGCGTCGTTAGTGAAATGCACTCGGAATCCCGAGCGGCCTCGATTGGCGTTTGGGTGGCGACCGGCACTCGTGACGAGGATCCGGGCGACGAAGGGATCTCTCACTTTCTCGAACACCTTGTTTTCAAGGGTACGAAAACTCGCTCGTCTTATCAGATCTCGAAATCTCTGGAAGCCCTGGGTGGCGATCTCAATGCTTTCACCACGCGCGAGTGCACCTGTTATCACGCGCTGGTTCTGAAGGACCATTGGAAGAAGGCCTTGGATGTGCTTGCTGATCTTGTCAACAACATGGAATTAAACCGCGCGGACTTTGCGTTGGAAAAATCTGTGATCTTGCAAGAGATCGGCATGGGCGACGACAATCTGGAAGAGTTGATCTACGACGAGTATCTGACCCGCTGTCTTCCCAAACATCCGTTGGGTCGGCCGATTTTGGGGACGATCGAGTCGGTGTCGAAGATGACCCAAAAACAGATCCAGCAGTATTACAAAGAGCGCTACTCGGGAAATAATTTGATTGTGGCGGCCGCTGGAAATGTGGATCACACAGAACTTGTGGAGGCCGTGCAAGAGCTTTTGGGAAATAAGCCCAAACGCCGATTGCAGTTTCCGCGTACGAAACCCAAGCACCGCGCCTTTCGGGCGGTGATCGAAAAACAGACCGAGCAGCTGCATGTTCTTTTGGGGATGCCATGTGCAAGCTTCAAAGATCGCGATCGCTTTGAAGCCTTTATCGTCAATGCGCTTCTGGGCGGCGGGATGACTTCGAAGCTTTATCAAAGTGTTCGTGAAAAGCGGGGCCTGGTTTATTCCGTGTACTCGTCACTGAACACGTTTGATGATTTCGGGATCATCAACGTCTACGCCGGTTGCGAAAAAGACAACATGAAAGCCGTGGTGCGCACGATCTCCAGCGAACTGCGCCGTGTGAAGCGCAATGGAATCACCGAGGGCGAGCTGGAGCTATTTAAAACGCAGGTCGCAGGCTCTTTGCTGTTGGGTGCTGATGATATCGACAATCGCATGCAATCCATTGGTGTGAATGAGATGGTTTTCCGCAAGTATAAGCCTGTGGATGAAATTATCGCAGAGCTCAATGAGGTGACGGTTCGGTCTGTGAACCAGTATGTTCGTAAAACTTTCGATTTTGACAATCTGGGTGCCATCTTGATGGGTGGCGGGGCCAATGAGCTCAAAGATTGGTTTATGAATCAAAAGATTTAGTCTCAAGATCGAATTTGAAAATTTTTAAATTAAAAAACTCAAGCAAACGAGAATGAAAATGGAAATGCCAAAAGTCCGATTGAAAATCAAAAAACTTTCTCACTTCAAAGGTGATCTGCCGGCTTACCAAAGTTCACTGGCCAGCGGATTTGATGTGCGCGCGCAGTTGGATCGTCCTCTGCTTTTAGAGCCAGGCGAGCGTGCGATGGTTGCGACTGGTTTGTCTTTTGAAATTCCGGCTGGCTACGAGATTCAATCTCGTCCGCGCAGTGGGCTGGCGGCGAAGCACGGAATTTCGATCGTCAACACTCCGGGCACGATCGATGCCGACTATCGCGGCGAAGTGAAAGTGATTTTGATCAATCAGGGGCTTGAGCCATTTGAAATCAAAGATCAAGAGCGCATTGCTCAGTTTGTGCTCGCGCCTGTGGTGCAGGCGCAGTTTGAAATGGTCGAAGAGCTGAGCGAAACTGCACGCGGTGCGGGTGGCTTTGGCTCAACTGGCCGCGCTTAGGAATTCTGAATTGATGTCTCAGGAAAATCAGGCGAAAGCTGCAATCCAGGTCAAATCACAAGAGACGATGAAGGACTTTTTGAAGGCCTTCATTTTTCCGGTGCTGGTGAATAAAAGCATCCTGTTTTATTTCGGTCTTCAATATTCGAACTATCCGGGTGAAGGCTATGGCTATGGAATTGTCGCGTGTTTGATTGTTCTCGCAATCATGGTCGGCCGCTTTATCTGGAAATACAAAGATATCGAGGACCCTTAGTGTTTGGCCTCGCAACCGAAGAGCTTGTGATTGAAATCATCGGTTGGACTTCGACGATCACTTTTTTGGTGTCCATCATTTTGCCCCAGCGGGTGCGTCTGCATGAGTGGGGTCTTTTCACCTCGGTCACGACTGGAATTTACGGGTACGCTCATGGAGCGACTGCGATCTGGGTGAAGTGGGTGATCGCCTTCTTTTTTCATCTCTATATGTGGCAAAAGCTGCGCACTAAAATCCCACGTTGATGATCGGGGCGACGACAAAAAGCCCTTTCTGATTGAAATTCAAAAGCCCAATTTGCACGCCGTGAAGATTCGAAGCGACGTTAATCAAACCGATCTGCACTCCATAAACTTCTTGGGCTTTGTTGTAAACACCCAGCTGGAATCCATAGATGTCGGTAAACGGACTGACATTCGCGACGGCCAACTGCACACCCGCGACGCTGGATGCAGCTGTGTTGATATTCGCGCCCAAAGCCGCCTGCAGTCCGTAGACGGAAGTTTTGTTGGTGTTGATATTTGTCAGTCCCGCCAGCTGAAGACCTAAGACTGTCGTTGTCCCTTGCGTGTAGTTAAAAACTCCGGACAGGCCAATGCCTGTAAAGGTTTGCTCGGTGATATTGCCAAGTCCGCCGATATCGATGCCATAGAGATCACGATGGCGTCCCCAGAGAACGCTGGTGCGAAGGCCTGTGACCGTGAATTCATCCGAGGGAAATTGCACAGGCGGCGCGATGCCAAGCGACAGCGGTGTGACCGCGGCCCATACTGGAGTTGAGAGAAATGCAACAGCGAGAATTGTTTTGAGAATGAATTTTTGCATCATTCATTTTTGCGAAAGATTCGCGATGATTGCAAATTTTCGCAAGACGTAGGTGTTGGGAAATGAAGTGAATCTGCTAAGAATCAAGGCTGGCGAGGGTTTTGGGATCTTTGCTCGGCATGTGGCTCTCTTGCCGTCCATAGCCAGCATGTCGATGTGAGAGGGAGCTAGGAGGCAGAGCTTTCGCTGATTCATCTTTGTGTTTCACTGCCATTTGGAAGTGAGTCACTCTTACATGCAATGGCGGCAGGAAAGCCCCATGACGAAGAAAACTAATCACTGAAAAAGAGAGACTATTTCCCCAACTCAACTTCGGGAGCTTCGATTCGGTCCGAGCTCCAGGCGCGGTCCCAGCGATCGCCAGAGGCGATCTGTCCCCACAACCACAGCACAAAGATCGACGCGAACAAAGTCAGAACGATTTTGATCGAAAGCAATCGGTCGATCTGAAAGTTGTGAATAAAACCTTTTACCAAAAGCAAAGCCGCAAACGCCAGGCCCACAGGTACAAGTGGCGGCAGGTAGTTGGCTAAAATCTGAATGATAAACCAAGGGATGCTGGCAAACAGAACGACGGTGAACATCTTTCGAAGTGAAACTGTTTTGCGCGCGAAGATCTGAAAGCAGTAATAGAAAAACAACGAGGTGATGCCGATCGTGATCAGTGTCAGAATCGGTGACAGGATCAGTCCGGCGATGATGGACACGATGTTTTTGTGCTCAAACAGCCGAGCCAGAAATCCCGTCAGGGCGGCGATGCCGATTTGCAGTCCTAGAATGCGGTGCCAAGGCCAATCGGGGATTTGTTTGATTTCACGAGTCGGGTGACGCAGGAATTGGTTGAGGTGCCTTTTGATTTCAAGCGCTTCGTTCAGCCAAAGTTCTTTTCTCGTCATGCTTCGAGGTTAGAAGAGGATGAGCGCTGAAGCAAGTCTCTTTCGGCCAAGAATTGGACTCGGTCCAAAAGAAAGTGACCGCGAGAGGCATCAAGCTGCCATCCGAGATGACTCAAATTGCTGTCCGCCTTTTGAAAGGTCCAAAAGGCATGCATTTTCCAAAAAAATGGAATTTTGTTTTCAGTCTTTTCGGTCATCGCCAGCTCGGCAATTGGAATCGCCAAGCGAAAAGGCGGAATCTGTCCGTTGGGGCCGATCAAAGTGACCGATGCCAAGCCGTCGTAATCTTGCTTTTTTAAAAGAGAGGTCAGCTCGCGCAGGCTGCTTTGATCGATGAACAGGTGAATCTTGTGGTTTTGTTTGGATTGATACTGCAGGAACTTGTGCAGTTCGCGTCGCCGGCGCCCTTCGTTCGACCACGGCAGGTTCATGTTGTAGACGTCATAGCCGTGCGAGGCCAGATAGTGCGGGATCTGATTCCAGTAGGCGAGGAAGTAAAAAAGGCTGCGTCTGCCGGTGACGAAAACAAGCGGCGAGTGGGTGAGAAGGCAATTGGGCTTTAGTTCGTGCACCACTTGCAAACGGCTGCGGCGCCAGTTGTGAAAGGCAAGCCCCGCAATCACGACAAGGCTTGCAAGAAACCCCCAGAACATTAGAAGTAGGCGTCCATTCGAAGTGTCAGATCGGCAGCACCTTTATCGGTTGTCTGAGTCACCATCGACGTGCGAAGACCGGTTTCAAGACCGACGCTGAAATTTTTCGCTGCATACACATCCAAGCCACCGAACAAAAGAGCCGTTGGAGTGGTGTCGTTGATATCCACATTCACGTCGTTGATTTTCAAATACCGAGTTCCGATACCGGCCCCCAAGCGAAAACCCGAATTGGAAGAGAACATCGCTCGGCGCATAAATTTCAAATCAAATTCACGCAAAGAGCGGGTCTCGCTGCCAGATCGGGCTTGGCCAAAGTTTCTGAGAGCGGCTTCCGCGGCCCAATCAGCCGAGAAAAGATCGATACCGAGAGAAATTTGAAATCCGTTTTGATACTTGATCGTGTCGCCACCTTCTCCGGTGTTCACACTGTTGGCAGAGGTGAGAAGTCCCAAGCCCGCATGGATTTTTTGCGCATCCAGCGGATCATTGATGTTGCGAGTGACGCTATTTTTCTTTTTGTTGATTTGGTTGACGAGGTCGTCGTAGCTGACTTCCTCGTATTCGGCCGCCCAGGCCTTGGTCGAGAGAAGCAGGGCGATTGTCAGGCAAAATCCTTTTGTTCGTTTCATAGGCAATCCTTTGTCTATGTGAATCGATTGATATCTACAGTTTGATGATAACAAATCAGTCCACAAGCTCAAATCCGCCCTTTCCGACTGGACCTCTTTTTTGCCATAATAGAGAGAATGAGTGTGATATTTTCAACCCGCAAATCCTGCTACTGTGCGTTCTGTCGTTCCGAGCGCAAGGTCTACTCGAAAAAGAATATTGGTCTTTCGGATATTCTGGCATCGGCCTTGGGAGCAGGGGCTGTGATGTTTGCGATCTTTCAAGAGTTTGATCCGCGCGTGATGCTGATC
>CBIHPB010000234.1:0-6013 GCA_966211485.1 uncultured Bdellovibrio sp. | reverse complement strand
TCGGAAGGCCCCAATGTGCCGTCGACCATCAACAAGACAATATCCGCCTTGCGAATGCTTTCCTGTGATTTGAAAGCCGAAATGATTTCAAGATCATCATCGCGCTTGGCCGCTTTTCGAAGACCGGCCGTATCGATCAGAATGTACTTGGTGCCGTGGAACATGAAAGGTGTGTCAACCGCATCAATGGTCGTGCCTGCGATATCAGAGACGATCATTCGGCGCTCGCCCAAAAGAGCATTGACCATCGAGCTTTTGCCGACGTTTGGCTTTCCAACGATGGCGATCGTGAGTCCCTCTTTGACCTGCTGAGTTTCTTCTGGAAGTTCCTGATGGACCCATTCCAAAATCTCACCCAGGCCACGGCGCTGCTCGAAGCTTGCAGCCAAGACGTCGACTCCGAATTCATAGAATTCAGATTTCTTCAGATCGGCCTCATGCTGTTTGTCGACTTTGTTGACGATCAGCAAGAAAGGCTTTCCTGACATCTGGGCAATTTTGATGATTTCCCTGTCTTCTGGAATCAAGCCGACACGGCCATCCATCACAACCAACAAAAAATCCACAGCTGACAAGAACTCGGTCACTTGCTCGCGAATCAGTTGCGAGAACGTGTCGTGAGCTTCGGTGATTCCGCCAGTGTCGATCAGATCAAAGTGTTTACCCCAGACTTCGCAGGGCTCGACCATGATATCACGGGTGACACCCGGCTGGTTTTTCACCACGGCTTTGCGGGTGTCGGTTAAAATATTAAACAGCGTTGACTTGCCAACGTTCGGGCGACCAATGATCGCCACCTTTGGCAAGCTTGTCAGGCTCGAGGTCTCATTCCACGACATAACCGAGCTCCTTCATAATTTTCTTGTTATCAAACCAGTTTTCACGAACCGTGACTTCCAGACCCAAAAAGATTTTCTGATCCATCAACTTTTCGATCCCTTTGCGTGCCAAGGTTCCGATTTCTTTGATGGTCGCGCCACCTTTTCCGATTAGGATCGGCTTGTGGCTTTCTTTCGAAACGATGATCTCGGCATGGATCTTCGGTAGCTTCGCGTCGCTTTCGTCAAACTTCTGAATGCGAACAGCGATATTGTAAGGAATTTCGTGATGCAAAACTTCAAACGAAGCTTCACGCACGATTTCAGAAACCAAATCTTTCACATTGTGAGGTGTGAAAAGTTCGATGTCATAAAGAGGCTTTGGAGATTCGGGAAGTTTTGAAAAACAAAGTCTTAAAATTTCCTGACGGACCAGCTTCGCATCCGCTTTCCAAGTGCTGGAACTTTCCACCACGCCCAGGCAAGTCTTATGTTTCGCACACAGTTCTTTCAAACTTTCAATTCGCTGCTGGAATTCAACCAGATCAACCTTTGTGATCACGGCAAGCCAAGGCTTTTTCGATCCGACGATCAGATCAATGATCTCTTGCGCTTTTTCTTTGCTCTCGGTGTCGGTCGACAGCACAGCAATCAAAAGGTCGCTTTGCTCGATCACATCTTCGGCTTCTTGTGTGAGGAAGGCATTGAGGCCCTTCGCCGCTTTTAAGACCCCTGGAGCGTCGACAAATACCGCCTGGCCGTCGTCTTCAGAGACGATCCCGAGAATTCTTCGGCGGGTGGTCTGGGGTTTGGCTGTGACAATAGAAACCTTCTCTTGAACCAAAAGATTCATCAGAGATGATTTGCCAGCATTGGGTTGGCCAATCAGGCCAACAAATCCACTTCGATACATATTTTGACTACCGCTACTTTCGTTGTTTGAGTTCAACCGCTAATTCGCCGACCAGCTGCGACCAATTTTCAATTGCAATTCGGGCTGACTCTTGTTCTGCATGTTTTTTACTTTTACCAATTCCCTGACTGACCACCCGACCCAGCAAAGACAGCGACACCTGAAACTGGGGACTGTGCGAAGGCCCTTCTTCTCCGGTCACTTCATAACTAGGTCCAGCCTTCAGATCCGCCTGCGCCATTTCCTGCAAACGAGTCTTATAGTCCTGCTCGAAATCTTGGGTCGGATTCATTTGCACAAGCATTTTTCCAAAATGATCGCGCGCGATCTTTCGAACAGATTCAAAACCGCCATCCAAAAACACCGCCCCCAACAGAGCTTCATAAACCGAGGCCAGAAGTCTTGGTTTTTTATTTCCATTCGAAAGAACTTCGCCTTTTCCCAGCAAAATTCTTTCGGACAGATTTAAATCCAAAGCAATCTGAGCCAAAACCGATTCATTGACGAGGCTTGCGCGTTTTTTCGATAAATTCCCCTCGTCATCAGCCGGGAATTTTTCCATCAAGTATTCGGATAACAAAAGATCCAAAACTGCATCGCCCAAAAACTCGAGCTTTTCGTTGTGGAGCAAATGCCGCCGGCCGTTTTCATTCACAAATGATTTGTGCGTCAGCGCCTGTGACAAGAGCTCGGCATTCTGGAATTGGTAATTCGAGAATTGATTCTCCATCACGCCTGAATCTCCCCAATCAAAACACCTTCCATATTTTTTGGATCGTGCTCGTAGCCTGTGATCTGAACTGAAACTTCGCTGCCCGTTGCCAATTCCGGATTTGAGAATTTCACCGGCCAATAATCACGAGTAAGCCCCTTCGCCCCGCCTTTGCTTTCTTTTTTCAGAACCAAAGCTTTCTTCACGAGACCTTTTTGAAGCAAAGCCTCGCTTTGATAGCGATGCAAAGACAGCTCTCGCAGTTTCTGAGCCCGCTTCAGGCGCTCGGTCCAGGGAACCGTCTCCGTCATCACGGCGGCACGCGTACCTGAGCGTTCGCTATAAGGGAAGACGTGAATCTTTGTCCACGGAAGATCAGCCAGAGTCTGGAATGTCTCTTCAAACTGCTCTTCCGTTTCTGTTGGGAACCCGGTGATCACATCCATACCGACGAAGGCGCCTGGTACTTTGCTTTGAATCTTATTGAGCGCGGTCTGCACATCTTCACGTGTGTACTTGCGCTTCATCTGATGCAAAGTCGTCGTCTCAGCACTTTGAATGCTCATATGAAAATGCGGACACATGCGTGGGTTTTGATAGAGATCAATCAAGCGATCGGTCAGCTCGACAGGCTCCAGCGACGACAGACGAAATCGTGGCATCTCAGTTTTCGCAAGCAGTGCTTCGACCAGACCTTCAAGTCCAATTCCTTGATCTTCGTAGTCTCCGATATGAACACCCGTCAGTACGACTTCGTTCACGCCCTGAGCTTGCAGATCCCGAATGCGTTTTGCAAGTTCGTTCACCGGAATGCTGCGGCTCTTGCCGCGAGCATAAGGAATAATGCAGTAAGTGCAGAAGCTGTTGCAGCCGTCTTGGATTTTTAAGAACGAGCGGGTGTGTGACTGCTCTTCGCCGCCACCCATTTCCAGATCTTCTTTGCGGAAGATATTGGATTTAAAAACTTTGTTCTGCACTTCGCCCTTGAAATACTGATCCAGAATCTGCGGCAGCAGTCCCTTATGCGAATTCGCCACGACCAGATCCGCACCCGGCAGATTTTCGAAGGATCCCGTGTCCACTTGCGCCGCACAGCCTGTGACAACCACCGTAGCAAATGGCTCTTTGGATTTGATCCGGCGAATGGTGCGCACGGCTTCTTTGGTTGCCTCCGCTGTCACCGCACAGGTGTTCAGCACATGAATCTTCACGTTCGGATCAAGTCTCAGGCTTGCATGATTCATATTTTTTTGAATCAAGCCCGAATCGTAAGTGTTCACTTTGCAACCAAAGGTGTGGACCTGAAAATTCATAGCGTGATCCATCCCCCGCCTAAAAGCTGGCGATTGCGATACATCACGGCCGCCTGTCCAGGTGTCACCGCCCGTTGAGGCTCAAGAAAATCAAAATGCAATCCACTGGCCGTCTTATAAACTTTCGCCAGCGATCCTTTTTGCGCATAGCGGATCTTCACTTCCAGCACTTCGCCATCTTTCACGTCATCGATCAGATGCACATCGACAGCATCGACTTCATTTCTAAACAGGTATTTCTCGTCACCGACCCAGACCGTGTTCGTATCCGCATCGATCTTGATCACAAAAAGCTTTTCATGATGAGTCATCCCCAGGCCTTTACCTTGGCCGTAGGTAAAGTGATGAATACCGTTGTGCTCGGCCATGACTTCACCAGAAGGGAATCGTCTGAGCAGCCCCGCTTTGGTCTTCAGAATTTTCCCGTCGACGTTTTCTTCGATAAAAGTTCCGTAGCCTTTATTGCCGACAAAGCAAATGCCTTGCGAATCTTTTTTCTTCGCAACGACCAGGCCTTTTTCTTCGGCGATTTTTCGCACTTCGGGCTTTTTCAGATGACCCACAGGGAAGATCAGGTGCTTGACGATTTCAGGTTTGGTCGTGAACAAAAAATAAGTCTGATCTTTCCAGTCATCCGTACTGGTGAAAATTTGCGGCTGGCCTTTTTCATCGACCTTCACCTGAGCATAATGTCCCGTCGCCAGGTAATCGCACTCAAGCTCTTGCATCTTTCGGATCAGATGATCGAATTTCAAATAGGTATTGCAGTTCACACAAGGAAGCGGTGTTTGGCCCTCGAGATAAGCTTTCAAGAAAGGATCAATCACAGCCGCCTTGAATTTCGCTTCGCAGTTCAAAACGTAAAACGGAATGGCCAATCGGTCCGCCACGCTTCTGGCATCATCGACGTCAATACTTGAACAACAAGTGCCGTTGCCTTCAGTGATATCGCAGCTCGAGTAATCCCAGACCTGCATAGTGGCACCGATCACATCATAGCCTTGCTCGACCAGAAGGGCCGCTGCAACCGAGCTATCGACTCCGCCACTCATCGCAACTAAAACGCGAGGCTTTTTCAAAGATGATTTCGTCATGTCAAAGCCTCCTGAAACGTGGGTTCGTTTCGTTGATACAGACTTCTCAATCGTTCAACCACCTGCTGCAAAGTCTCAACGAACTCGGTGATTTCTTCGTCCGTCGTTGTCCAGCCAATCGACAAGCGAAGCGAGCTTTGTGCTTCAGCGTGTGTTAGCCCCAAAGCCAAAAGTCCCGGGCTTGGATCCAAGTTTCCAGAACTGCAGGCTGAACCCGTACTGACTGCAAAACCCTTCACATCCAAAGACATCAAAAGCGTGTCGCCATCGACACCTTCCAAAATCACACTGGACGTATTCGGAAGACGAGACACATCTCTGTGCGTGATTCGTGTTTTTGGGATTTTTGCGAGGATTTCATTTTCCATGCGATCGCGAAGACTTTGAACTTTCAAAGCTTTCGCTTCGACTTCGGCAAACTGAGCCGTCATAAAGCCCATTGCCCAGATACCAAGCGTGTTCTCCGTACCACCACGACGAGCGCGCTCTTGCCCGCCGCCATAGATCAAAGGTTGCACATCGCTGCCTTTTTTCGCGTACAAGACTCCGCTGCCTTTCAGCGCATAGAATTTGTGCGCCGAGAAGCTTGCGAAATCAACTTCCAGTTCAGGCAAGTTCACAGGAATTTTTCCGAAGGCTTGCACGGCATCTGTGTGCATCAGAGCACCCGCTGCGTGCGCCATCTCGCAGACTTTCTTGATTGGCAAAATCAGTCCAGTCTCATTGTTCGCGAGCATCATACTAACCAGGGCGGTGCGCGGACCCAAAACTTCCGAGAGATGCTTCCAGTCAAGCTCTCCCGTTTTCGAAACACCGATCACATGCACGACAGCACCCATCTCTTTAAGGTGGGCCAAGCCTTTCACGATGCTGGGATGCTCGATACCGGTTGTGATGAATTCATTGCGCTCGGAGTTTCGTGTTTTTTCAAAAACGCTGCGAAGGACTGTGTTGTTGCCTTCACTGCCGCCGCTGGTGAAAATCAATTCAAGCGGCGACACACCCAAAGCTTTCGCCACCGAGTTTCTGGCATCTCGAAGGATGGTCTTGGTCGCCTGACCCGCCCAATGGATCGAGCTTGGATTGCCCCAAATTTCCAAAACTTCTGGTAGCCTAGCTTTCAGTTCTGCTTGCACCGGGGTCGTCGCATTGAAATCCAAATA
>CBIHPB010000233.1:0-6014 GCA_966211485.1 uncultured Bdellovibrio sp. | reverse complement strand
CAAACGCCAACACCTTCCATTCATTTGGATGGCGAGCTTTGGCTGACACCGACTTGGTTTGCAAGCATCGGACTGAAACAATATCTGCTGAGCCTTTCAAACGCTTATCCGGGTTCAACACCGGATCGCATCAGTGTCTCTTCAATGCAAACCACTTTGCAGGCTGGATACAATTTCCTGCTGTCGGAAGATTTCTTCGGACCGAAATTTCAAGTGTTGGGCGGATACTCAAAATTCGCATCCACCGTCGACACCTCCTCACCGACGGCCTACACATCCCTGAGCTTCAGTGGATTTGCGATGGGCATCGCTGGATCTCTTCCCGTCAGCGAAGAGATGCCTCTGACCATGGGTGCAAAGCTGATGTACTATCTCAGCTCACAAGTCGACGAATCTCCGGTCACATCCGGAGCCTCATCTTCCGCCAACATCACAAGCTTTTCAGCTTTCGGAACTTATCGCTGGACCGAGCACATGAGCTTTCGTGGTGAATTGATGTATGACTTGTTCAGCGCCAGCTTCTCGGGAACGGGAACCCGAGGCGCTGCCAGCGCGACATCGGCCAGCCACACCGTCACCACCTTCGCCGGTGGTATCGAGTACATGTTTTAATTTTCACTCTGAAAAATTAGAACCGAGAGACCGAGCCAAGGCTGGCCGCAGCCGTATTCAAGAATGGAATGTATAACACTGGATTTGTCCAAAGTCCTTTTTGCGCACAACCTGTCGAGCCCATCGCCGGTCCATGAGTCACGCCTACCAAATAAGGAATTCCGTTCCACTTCAAAAACGCAGGTCCGCCCGAATCGCCGTGGCATCCACCATAACCATGTGACTGATCTGTGACCAAATAAGAATCCGAGAATTTTCCCCTCACAGTGGTTCGTCGCAAGATACCACTTTCTGTCCACGGATCTTCTTTGACAAGACCATAGCCAACCAGCTCGACCGGAAATTCGCGATTAGCTGGCAAAGTATCAAAAAGATTTTTTGGCATGATGATGGCGCTGACAAATCCAGCCGGCACCGAACCTTCAATTCTTAAGACGACAAGATCATGATCGAATGTCGATGAAGCCGAATACCGAGGATGAACTTGATAGTTCACGACTTTACTAGTTTTGAATTTCGTCACAACATCAACAGCTGTTTGCGTGTGCTGCTGACCTTCGACGGTCAATGGCTGCACTTCGAAACCGATTCGCATTTCATTGGCCGAGTCCACATCTTCCACACAATGAGCAGCTGACAAAATCAGATCAGGAGCAATGACAATGGCGGTGCAACCGGGAACCCAGTTTCCATTGAAAGTGCGCATCATCAAGCGCACAGTTTTCCAATAACTGTGATCAGTTTTGTTAACAGGAACTCCGCCGATGATCCGGCTGGAACCCATCAAGAATGGCATCAGAATAAAGAGAATTGCCAAAGCGCGCTTCATGGCCCCATGTCATATTTCACGCCCCCCTGGAAATAAAGTATTAATTCGAGGAATTTCAGAAGATGAAATCTTCTGTTCACCTTCCGTTAGGTTCTTTAATTCTTCTGAAGATTTCACTGATTAGAACTTTATCAACTGACTTTCAGTTCCCCGGTCGATGACCAGCAACATGTCGCGTTGTGACCTTTCTGTATCCTTAGGCCTCCAAATTGCTAATTCTGCCTCTGTCCTTAAAGGAGGGGCTATTATGAAACCACTGATTTTGATTCTTTTGGGAATCTTCGCAACGTCTGCATCTTTCGCAGACTCATTCACTGTCATCCAAAACGGCCAAGAGTACCTGTGTACTTCGACGGGCAATAACCCGTCTGATCCAAACCAAGCTCGCGCTTGTGTTGACCGAGCCTACTCGGGAGTCTTCAGCCGAGACGAAAGTTTCCGCATCTGCGAAGGCGCCCGCAACACAGCCCCTGCTGACTGTGCGATCTCTGCCTACGCCGGAGTTTTCACTCGTGAAGAATCCATCCAACTTTGCGTCGGCGCCATTCAACCGGGCCCAGCCGAATGCGCAAAATCCGCTTACGCCGGCGTCTTCACGCGCGACGAAAGTCTTCGTCTTTGCACTCGCACTGGAGCCGCAGAAACTGCCGAGTGCGCCAAGTCCGCCTACGCAGGTCCTTACTCTCGCGAAGAAGCGATTCAACTCTGCCGCCAAAACAGCCGCCTGCTCTTGCGCAGCCTGAAGCTGATCGAGCAATCTCCAGACGCTCAACGCCGCATCCAATTGCTGAAGAAATAATTCTGACTGAGAATAAATTCTGAAAAAAGCCCAGGGATTTCGCCTTGGGCTTTTTTATTTTCGACGACCTAGTGACCTGCTCCCGGGCATTGAAAATACCGAAGATCGGCAGTCGTTTCGAGAGGTGTTCCGTCTGAATCAGAAATTTCCAGCACCATCACATCTGGTTCATGCTTTTGAACCGGGCTACGAACAATGCGAATCTTTCCTTCACAACTCAAAGTGCTGCCGTTCGCCATTGCCACAGCCGTTAGTTTCACCGAGTAGTCTCCAAATACACCAAAGCTGTATTTGCCAAGTCCGACTCGAACATTCGTCACACGAATGCGGTTGTCCTTGGACCACAGCGAATTTCGAGCTTCGTTCCCCGCAATTTCAATGACTTTTGAAGTCGCATTGCTGGGCTCAATCCGCAGGCCAGCGGCAGAAGCCAAAGCCGTATTTGCGATTAACATGATTCCTAAAATGACTGTTCTCATAGTTTGTCTCCTTGAAAGACGATGTGATTACTTCTTGTGCAGGAACCTACAGCCATGCTATTTCCAAATCCATTGCAAATGCCGCATATAGACTTGGCAAAAAATGAAAACCTTTACGAGGCCACAATGATGAAAGACCAAACCTCCCGATTTCCTCTGACCACGGACGAGTGCGAACTCTTATTGGAATTCGAGCTTTACCCCTCCTTGCAAGAGCTCTCCAACCGCATGATGCGCGACCATTCCATCATTGCCAGAGCCCTGAAGCGTCTTTCCGAAAAATTCCCCGTCGTCGAAAAAAAGGGCGGAAAATGGGCACTGACTTCGCTGGGCCGCAAAGTAAACGAAGCCTCGCGTGCCGCTTTGGCCAATCAAATTTCCACACTGAACGAGCAGTCGACATTGAAAATCGGAACCAATCGGGAATTCGCAGCCCAAGTGTTGGCCCCTGACTTGAAAAAAATAAAAGAGCTTTTCCCGAAAACCCTGATTTCCATCCACACATTCGAGCAAGGAACTGAAAGCGCAGTCCTGCAAGGACATGTCGATATCGGTTTTGATTGCGATCGCCCCTTCGCCCCCGAAATCGCCTACAAGCTTTCCATCGACGAGCCCTTCGTCGCCGTCGCCAGCAAAGAATTTGTTCGCAAATATAAAAACGAAATTACAAACGGAGACTACCTCAGTCTCCCGCACTTGCTGTGCGAAAGACTTCACCCAGACAAAATCCTCTCACGCTCGGACAATCAATTGGCCATCGAAGGACGCTTCAACGACATCACAACAACAAGGGCCGTCTGCCTCCAAGGTTTCGGCTGGGCCCTGTTACCAATATACGCAATCAAAGAAGAGCTCAACTCTGGAAAACTCACCCAAATCGACAAGGGAAGTTTCGGAAAATCCAAATACGGAATCTGGTGGCTCCGCAGCCGCCCCCACCTCAAAGAAACCTGCGAAAAGCTCACCACATGGCTCTCAAAACAAGAGCTCTAGGTCCGAAATTTGTATCTGTGCAGCAGACTCAACATCCGCGTAGAGAATTTCAGGGTTGACGGTAATAGTGGGGTCACCAACTTAAAACTGACAGTTGAATATCGAACCTTCGGTCAAATCATCCGCTCGAAAGTTTGAAAGAGTAGCTTCTTTAGTCTCGAGATTGAGCTTTGCTTCTTTCGAATGAGCACCCGCCGGAATTTCAACAAAACTGAGCAGACCATTCGAATCTTGATAGACCTGCGTTGCAATTTTGAAAATCACTAATTGGTTTTTCTTTAGCGCAACAGCTGTAACATCTTTTGGTAACTGTTGATTTCGCAAAGCCAAAACGAGTTCGTAGAGAGAACCTTGTTGTCCGCAATGAATCATATCCGGCAAAGATTCTCGTTGGCCTTTGCTACCCTGAGGCACTTGAGATTGAGAAGGATTTGCACCATCACTCGAATTTTTGGCGCACGAAACCAAAAGTAAGAAAAATGACAATACAAAAATGGCTTTCATCAAGCACCTCACTATTCAAGGAGGCCACACAATAAAAACGCAAGCCATCCCAGTCAACAATCAACTACTTTCTGATTAATACTCATCAAAACCAAATCCCAAAAAAAATTTGCCAGAGAATCGGAGCCTCAAAACCCCAAGGAAATTCCTTTCTACAAAGGGACCTCCGCGCCCGCAGGACGCGGTATTAAAGCGCGGCGAGGCCCGGAAGGCCGAGTCCCTTTGTAGAGGCAAAGTTTTCTTGGGGTTTTGAGCCCGGACCACGGGCAAAAAAAAGCCCCGGGAAATCCCAGGGCTTTTGGAAAGAAACAGAACAGAGGAGGCAGATGATTACATCATGCCGTCCATACCACCCATTCCGCCCATGCCACCCATTCCAGGCGCACCAGCAGGAGCAGATTCTTTCTTCGGAGCTTCAGCGATCATAGTCTCAGTTGTCAGCATCAGTGAAGATACAGACGCTGCGTTCTCAAGAGCGCAACGAACAACTTTCATTGGATCGATCACACCGTCTTTGATCAGATCAGTGTATTCGTCGCTGTAAGCGTTGTATCCGAAAGTCGCAGATTTGTTTTGCATCACGCGATCCAAAACGATTGCGCCATCCAGACCAGCGTTGCTCGCGATTTGACGGATTGGCTCTTCGCAAGCACGGCGGATGATGTTCGCACCGAATTGCTCTTCGTCACCGAAAGTACCTTTCGTCAATTTAGCAGAAGCACGCAACAAAGCCGTACCACCACCAGCAACGATACCTTCTTCAACCGCAGCGCGAGTCGCGTTCAAAGCGTCTTCGACACGGGCTTTCTTTTCCTTCATTTCAACTTCAGAAGGAGCACCAACGTGAACGATCGCAACACCACCAGACAATTTAGCCAAACGCTCTTTCAGTTTTTCTTTGTCATAGTCAGAAGTTGTTTCTTCGATCTGAGCTTTGATCTGAGCAACACGTGCTTGGATGTCAGCTTTTTTACCAGCGCCATCGATGATTGTTGTGTTGTCTTTGTCGATCACGACGCGTTTTGCAACACCAAGATCAGTGATAGTCGCTTGCTCGAGCTTGCGACCAACGTCTTCAGAGATCACTTTCGCGTTCGTCAGGATCGCGATGTCTTCCAGCATTGATTTGCGGCGATCGCCGAAACCAGGAGCTTTCACAGCTGCAACGTGCAGGGTGCCACGCAACTTGTTCACAACCAAAGTTGCCAGTGCTTCGCCTTCAACGTCTTCAGCGATGATCAACAGTGGACGGCCAGATTTTGCTACGCCTTCCAAAACGCCGATCATGTCTTTCATGTTCGCGATCTTCTTGTCGTAGATCAGAACGTAAGCGTTCTCAAGAACGGCTTCCATACGCTCGGCATTTGTCACGAAGTATGGAGACAGATAACCGCGGTCGAATTGCATACCTTCAACAACAGTCACTTCAGTTTTAGCAGTTTTTGATTCTTCGATTGTGATAACGCCTTCACGGCCAACTTTATCCATCGCATCTGCCAACATTTTACCGATTTCAGAATCGTTGTTTGCAGAGATAGTTCCAACCTGAGCAACTTCAGAAGAAGCTTTGATTGGCTTCGACATTGATTTCAGTTCTTCAACAACAGTCGCGACAGCTTTGTCGATACCGCGCTTCAGAGCCGTTGGATTGTGACCAGCAGAAACCAGTTTCACACCTTCACGGTAAATAGCCTGAGCCAAAACAGTTGCAGTTGTTGTTCCGTCACCAGCTTGATCGTTGGTTTTCGAAGCAACTTCTTTCACCATCTGTGCGCCCATGTTTTCGAATTTGTTTTCC
>CBIHPB010000232.1:0-6019 GCA_966211485.1 uncultured Bdellovibrio sp. | reverse complement strand
CCGTCGCCAGCTTCTGACACCTTGGCCTTGGCTGGGGATTGTGATCGCGACTGTTTTGCTGGCACCAGTGCTGTACTGGAACATGAAATACGATTGGCCCAGCTTTAAGTTTCAATTTCACGATCGACACACAGGCGGTGGATTTGACCCCAAGCGCTGGCTTGGATATTTGGGGAGCCAAATTGGCTTGCTCAGCCCTGGTGTTTACTTCTCCATCATCCTGACTTTCATCGCCTCGATCCAAAAATTTCGCGATCCGCGCTGGCGTCTTCTTTTCTGTCTCGCACTTCCCAGCTTTCTGATTTTCTACTGGCAACCACTGTGGGCCGACTACAAGCCACACTGGATGGGGCCAGCCTATTTCCTTTTGGCGATGGGAACTGGCGCTTTGTGGTCGCAGGGTTGGCAGTTGGGGAGCAAGCAAATCATCAAACCCTTCAGCCGCAAAATGCTGTGGAGCTGCGCTGGATTTTTGATTCCGATGAATCTGCTGATTTATCCGCCGACATTCTATCCATGGGTTCCAAAGGTCGCGCGCATGATCAACCCGGATAAACCTTTCGAGCTCAAAAATGATTTCAGCAACGAACTTTTCGGCTGGCCCGAAGCAGGCCAAGAAATGCTGAAATGGCAAAGCGAGATCGAGCAGCAAACAGGCCGCAAACCTTTCCTGGCCGGACACCGCTACGAGATGACAGCCCAAATCTGGCGAGCCACTTTGCAGCGAACCTACATGCTGAGCCGGACGGTCAGTCACTATACGGTGATGACCTCGGAGGCCGAGCTGCAGTCAATGTATGGGCAGGACGCCTTGATGATCGCCAACGACAAATACGAATTCGATCCGCAGGAATTTGCAAAGTTTGATTCTTGTGAAGCGCGTGAGTTTAAGTTTTATCGGGCGGATGAGTTGTCGCGGGTTTTCAAGTTATATTGGTGTAAGAATTTTCAGGGGATTTTGAAGTAATATCTCAAGCGCAGAGTACCTGCGCCCTGCAATCGGGGCCGCTGGCCATTGTGGCCACCGGCTCAAATGATCAAGGAGAGGAAAGAAAAGGCTTGGCTTGAGAGGGCTTAAGTCGAAGACCAATATATTGGTCAGGCGACCATTTTATTGGTCTTTGACGGAAGGTCTTACCTACTCATTCCCACATACACACTCACTATCCGCTCTTTGCACACGAAAAAAAGCCGACCCAAGGGTCGGCTTCAATCGACGGAACAGTGTCAAAAATTATTTTAACTAAAACTTGTTCTGCGAAGTCGAAGAAGAACGGTTCGCAGTTTTGTCAGCGCTTTGATCAATTGAAGATTGCTGAGAGCCACGGCTAGGCTGCTGATTCAGAGAAGAATCTTTTTGCTGGCCCGTTTGTGTGCCCATGTTTTTGTTTTCAGTTACGTTATCTTGTTGTTGGTTTCCGTATTGAGTTGCCATAGATACCTCCTGGATTTGTCTTTTACCAAAGCAGCAAGTCGATGTTCCGTCGTCGCTTTTTGATAAAAGATGAAACTTCATCTTGTCTGAATGATTTTGCAAATGAGAGGCCATCCGGAGAACCGATTAACAGGATTTGAAGAAATGTTTGTGGCAACGAAGGACTGCAAAAATGCAGGACGGGCTTACTGTTTTGTGTCGTCGATAACTTGGATGATTTCTTTTTTGTCGTTCATCAACCAAACTTCCAAAGTCGGATCATCATCTAAATTCGCGGCAGCAATGGCTTCAAAGTGATCATCTTCCGCCGAGCATCCGTACTGGCAATACTTGAGCAGATCGGCAAGCCGAATTCCGTCGGCAGTTTCCGTGTACTCGTAATTTTCACCGGATTGTGTTTTCTCGTTTAGAAAAGAATCTGAATCCAAGAGGCGGCTGTTTTCGCCAAGCTCTTCGGCTGCCGAGTAAGCTTGAACAAATCCAATTTTGAATTTCATTTTTGGATTGCCCGGGGTCCATTGTAAAGCCATCAGATCACCAGTGTAGTGCTCCTTTTCCGCCTGATAAGATTTTTGAGCCATATAGATTTCGCTCAAAGCGACTTTCATCTGATTGCGGATTTCATATTTTGTATTGTCATCCAAAGAGATCGAAGTCGGTGTGCGGCTCGAGCCATCCAAGGCAACGGCTGGGGCTTCGTCTGGTGCGGGCTCGGTCATTTTGGCCTGTGGAGCCGTTTCAGCCCGTGATTCGGCCGGTGGATTGAGCAGTGGATTGACTGTCAAAGGAGCTTTCGGTGCGAAGTAGGCGTATCCAACGCCTGCGAAAATCAAACCCATGAGGACTCGGTTGAAGAGCCTTTGTTTTTTCCATTGAGGCATATTCTGTTTCATGAACTCAGGATCGTCGGATTTTTTGGGTCAAACAAGGTCCATGCAAAGCGGTCTGGACCTGCGCAATGACATTCAGCCAAAGGTCTTATCGCAAGACGCGCAGCTCACTGCCTTTGATCTCGAATTGTTCGGGCGGATCAATCAGATGACCGCGCGGGATTTCCGGAGCTGGACCATTGCGGTGAAGCCACGATAGGAATTCGCGCTCGGGACCACGGCAGATCATCTGGCGGGTTTTGCCTTTTTCTTCCAGCTGATCACCGACCGTGCGCCATTGTTGGATCGCGGGTGCAGATTTTTTCGAAGCCAGCAGGTAACTGAAAGTCAGATTGGTATTTTTAATCGGCAGATGCTGCTCGATTTTTTGAAACCACTCGGGTTGATCAAAGAAAATCCGGTCGTGACACCAGTCAGTCTCGGATTTTTCAAGCAAGGGACAGCCCTCTTGATGTGGACAAGGTGCCCACATCGAAAATCCTTTGGCCAGCAGGTCTTTTCGTTTTTTTAGTAAGCTTCGGCCGTCTTCGCGGGTCGAAGGCTCGATCCAAATCAACGAGTCTGATTCCAGCACCCAAGCAGGAACAGCGGTCAGCTCTGTCAGTGAATATGAAAACAAAGCCGTGCGCGACCGAGCGGGTTTCAAGTCTTTTTCGGAAATCCATTCGCTGGATCTCGAGAATCGGGGTTCTGAATTCTGCAGCACAGCCTGGTGCAGTCTTTGAGCTTCGCTGGATCGCTCGACATAGGTTTTTGAGCCTGAAAAGTTTTGCAGCCAAGGCAAAGAGCCGGCGCCAAGGCCAGATCCAAAATCGAGAAGCTCGTCATTGACTGACCAGGGAAATGCGCGCGCCTGCGCTTCTTGCAGCACGGCCATCGAGCGCACAAAATTCAACGGCAGAAAGTAGGCGATCTGCGCGACCTGACACCAGGTTTCTTTCCAAGGTGTGGCCGCCGTTGGCTGAGCAATATAGAAATCGCTCATTCGTTTCACGCTGTCGGCGATCTTTCGTGAATCTTGCAAGGACAGAGATTTTTCCGTCAGCAATTTTGCGATGGACTCTTCAAGCCAGCTTGGAAGTTTGAAATGTCTTTTGGTCAGACTTTGGCTCATAGATGCAGTTGCTTGATGACGTCGTTGACTTTGATTTCGCTCATGCAATTGTCGAGGGAACAATTCGCGGGCGGTTCCACAACATGCGCATTCGGTCCGCGCGGGCCCCAGCGCTTGGCCCGGTGGACCAGGACTGGAGAATAAATTCCCACGCAGTGGACGCCAAGGCTTGCCGCCAAATGCAAAACGCCGGTGGAAGGGGCAACCACTCCGCGTGCGGATTTCAGAAGGCTCAGCAGGTCTTCCATCGACAGCTGGTTTTGCAGCCAGCGAATTTTGGGGTGATTCTGCCACTGTGGCCGAAGTTCCGTTAGAAACGGATCGTCGCCTTGGGTTCCGGTGATCACCACGGTGCCGGCGTTGATCAACTTTTCGATCAGAATGCTGTAATGAGATTGTGGCCAGTTTAGTGCGCTGCCGGCCATTCCTGGGTGCACGATAAAATATTCGTTCGGGCGCAGATCAAATTTCTCAAACAGCTGACGTTTGGTTGGCGGATTTAATTTCAGAACCGGAGTCACGCCCGGCGGCTGATCAAATCCAAATTCCACCAGTTCGCGGTTGTAATCGGCTTCGTGTTTTTCCGCCAGCGAGCGCTGCTGTCGAAGACCCTTGTTGTAAAACAAGAACGAATGCCACTGAGATTTGCGCACGACCCGCAATTTCACTCCAGCCTTCAGGCAAGCCCAGCCGACCCACCAAGGGGCGTAGAACACAATCACCGCATCTGGTTTTTCTTTTTGCAAAAATTCAGTCAGCTGCCGGCTGGATTCAGATTTGTTTTTCAAATCCAGCTCAATAAATTCGCGTGCCGGATCCGCATTTTTGGCGATCAGGCCCAAGCCTTTGGCGATCACCCATTTGACTTCAATCTGACGTTCCTTCAGCCACGGCAGCTGATCCACCGGCAAGGTGGCAATCAGATCCCCGATCTTATCCAGCCGAAGGAATACCGCCTTCATGATTTACTGGTACTCTTCCATCGGTGCGCACGAGCACATGACGTTGCGATCGCCATAAGCGTTGTCGACACGTCCGACGGCTGGCCACAGTTTGTTGCCACGAACCCAGTTCAGTGGATAAGCGGCCTGCTCGCGAGTGTATGGTTTATTCCACTCGTTCGCCGTCACCACAAAGGCTGTGTGAGGCGCGTTTCGGAGAGGATTGTTTTGTGCATCGATTTTTTTATCTTCGACAGCCTGAATTTCTTTGCGAATCTGAACCATGGCTTCGATAAAGCGGTCCAATTCGTGCTTCGATTCAGATTCTGTCGGCTCGACCATCAAAGTTCCCGCAACTGGGAAGCTCATGGTCGGCGCGTGGAAACCAAAGTCCATCAAACGCTTGGCCACGTCACTGACATCAATCTCGGAAGTTTTCTTCAGCGGACGCAGATCCAAAATACATTCGTGCGCCACCAAACCCTCTTTGCCTTTGTACAGAACAGGGTAGTGCGGATTCAATTTCTTTGCGATGTAGTTGGCGCTCAGCATGGCCACCAAGGTCGCCTTACGCAGACCTTCTGCACCCATCATGGTAATATAGGCCCAAGAGATCGGAAGAATGCTTGCGGATCCCCAAGGTGCCGACGACACTGCCGAAATTCCTTTCTGCGGACCCGCCGCAGGCTGAGTCGCATGCGTTGGCAAAAATTCTTTCAAGTGAGCACCGACACCAATCGGACCGACGCCCGGACCGCCACCACCGTGAGGGATCGAGAATGTCTTGTGCAGATTCATGTGCGAAACGTCGGGACCGAATTCGCCTGGACGGCAAAGGCCGACCAGCGCGTTCAAGTTCGCTCCGTCCATGTAGACCTGTCCGCCGTTGTCGTGGATGGTCTTACAGATTTCAACGATGCCTTCTTCGAACACTCCATGGGTCGAAGGATAAGTGATCATCAGTGCCGCCAAGTTGTCGCGGTGTTGTTCCGCCTTGGCTTTCAGATCTTTCAGGTCTACGTTGCCTTGATCATCGCAGGCGACAACGACAACTTGCATGCCGACCATCACGGCCGATGCGGGGTTTGTTCCGTGCGCGCTGGAAGGAATCAAGCAGATATTGCGATGAGCTTGACCACGCGATTGATGATACTTGCGAATCACCAGCAGTCCCGCGAATTCGCCTTGTGAGCCCGCGTTCGGTTGCAATGAAACCGCCGCAAAGCCCGTGAGCTCGCACAGTTCGCGCTCGAGATCTTTGATCATTTCAACCAAGCCCGCAGCCTGGTTCAGTGGCGCAAACGGATGCAATTTTCCGATCTCCGGCCATGAAACCGGAACCAACTCAGTTGTCGCATTCAGTTTCATCGTGCAAGAGCCCAGCGGAATCATCGAATGCGTCAGCGTCACATCTTTGTTCTGCAGGCTGTGGATGTAGCGCAAAAGTTCGGTCTCAGAATGATGAGCATTGAAAACCTGGTGCTGCAGATATTTCGATTTGCGAACGGCAAACGCCGGCCACTCGAATTTCTGCGCCATCGCCAGATCATTCACTGAGAATGTAACTGGTGTGCCGAAGTTGAAAGCTTTCAAAATGTCTTCAGCATCTTTGAAGTTCGCCGTTTCGTTCAAGGAAACG
>CBIHPB010000231.1:0-6029 GCA_966211485.1 uncultured Bdellovibrio sp. | reverse complement strand
TGAACTTGATACCGCGTTTTTGCACGAGATAAGCGCCATCCGGGTTGCGGACAGTTCCTTTTAAATCCATCTCGGCGAAATTCACCTCTTGAACTTTTCGGACTGTCTTTGATTTTGCCAAAGTGAGACTTGGCACAAACAAGAAGACTAGACCGATCATCAGTCCTGTGAAAACCTGGTGGGTCGAGATCAAAGTCGAGGTTTTCTGAGCTGTGTTTTTCATTTCTGACCTTCTTCCAGTGAGGAGACTGTGTGCTTACCTTTTAAGAATTCCAATTTGCGCTGGATCCACTCTTTCATGTCCGGTTGGGTTGCAACCTTCAAAGCGGACTCGTAAGCCGTTTGAGCTTTGGCCGAGTCAAAGCGGTAGATCTCATGGATACGACCGACTTGCAGATACAACTCCGCTGTCTTCGTCGCACCTTTCAAAGCTTCTTCAGCAAACGCAACACCTTTGTCGAATTCGCCTTTTTGCGCTTGGCATTCGCTCATCGAAGGAGCCAAGTTGAATTTTTGAACCGACGAGCGATCCAATTGCGCAAAGTCTTCGATGACCGAGAAGCAATCGCCCTGTGCGAAGCTGACCACACCATGCATCAGCATGGTTTCAGCAGTCTTCAAACCTAGGTCATGAGCTTTGATGAAAGCAGCATTGGCCTGAGCGAATTCCTGTGATTGATACAAAGCACGCGCTTTTTGATAGAGCAAGAAAGGAACGTCAGCTGACTTTTTCAAAGCCAAGTCGACAAGCCATGCGCTTTTCTCGAAGCGCCCTTGCATTTCAGCAACCAGGCTGAGGTAGAAAGCGCCCAGTGCAGATTTTGGATCTTTGCGAGTGATGGCCATCGCGAACTTTTCAGTTTGGGTCGCATTGCGGTTGGCTGCGCAGATATTGGCTTTTTGTGAAAGCTGCATGATATCCAGAGCTTTGTCCGTCTCTGCAAACGCGCACTTGTCAGATGAAGAAACCGAAGCCATGCGGCGGGCGTCCATCAACAAGCCCTCAGTTCCAAACGTTGGCAAGAACATCTTCAGCTGATCCATCGCCACATTTTGAATGCGTGGTTTGACAGTCTCTTCAGCTGGAAGACTTGCGTAGTCGATTTCAATCGAGCTTGCAGCTTTGGATTCTTTTGCCAGTTTCTGCAATTGCTTGTCAGTATCCAATTTCTTTTCCAAGATTGGAGTCGTCAACTTCACCAATTGCTCGGCCAAAGCTTTTTGATCCTCAGCAGTCAATTGCGCTTCGTCTTTCAAGATCGGGTGGCCGACTGTATCGACGTAATTTGTGTAGATGCGGTTCAAGCCTGCCAATGCTTCCAGTTTTGTATTTGGATCTTTGGCAATCTTGGCAGATGTCAGGAAAGCAGTTTGAGCTTTATCCAGCTTTTCGGTCTTGATGCTCAACACAACTGCCAGTTTTTCAACTGTGGTCTTTGTGCGAGTCTCGGTAAATTCTTTTTCCAGAACTTTTGCCTGAACCAGGCGGGCACGGGCGCGGATATCGTCATCGATACCGCCATCATTGCCAACCAAAGACTTGGCCGCATTAAAAGCTTCCGACTGTTTGCCAGAGTTGTACAAAGCTTCCACGCGTTGAACTTTGATTTCAGATGCATAGGGCTCAGCACCGCTGGAAACGATCTTGTCTTGCAGCTTCAGGTATTCCGCTGATTTTTCTTGGCCCTTCATGGTCATCAACAGCTTGGCGTAGATCTTTCCATGATTGGCTTTGTTGGCTTCAGTCAGCTGTTTTTTCAAAGTTTCTTGCGCTTCTTTGACTTTGCCTTCGATCAGATACAATTCGCTGGCTGCTTCGACATAGTGATCGGTATCTTTTGGAGAAATCGACGCGATCAATTCCATCGTTTCAGCAGCCGGCAAGATCAATCCTGAATCCGCATAGTTCTTGGCTGCATCTTTCAATGCATCCAAAGAGCGTTTGTCGTCTGGGTAAGTCTTCGAATACAAAATGGCAGTTTCGGCACCTTCGATCACACGGTGCTCTGAATTGTACAAAGACAGTGCCTGCCACAGAGAATCTTTGGCAAGAGGGGAGCCCTTGTTGGCATTATAAAAAGCCACCAAGCGGTCAGCTGCCTGAGATTTTTCATTTCCTTTGGCGAATTCTTGGATCTCGCTATAGTCAGCTTCGCGTTGGATTTTAACCAATGCACTCTTACGAGTCTCGTCTTTGGTTTGTCCCGCTACCTGAGCCGAGAATTCTTTGATCGCCTTATAGTCTTTGCGCTCGTTCAAGATATCCAGGATTAAGTCTTCGGACTTGCGCTTGAATTCGCCAGCTTTGTCGTCAGCTGCCAGTGGACGCAGCCACTTTTCAGCTTCTGGGTGGTTGTCTTGCTCGTAAGCGATGAAACCAATTTTGAATTTAACTTGGGTGACGTGTTCGCCCTTTGGATGGCGCTGCAGATAGTATTGGCAAAGACGAACGGTTTCAGCGTCGTCACCAGATTCTTTTTTCTTCTCGATGGCTTTATCCAAAGAAACAATCGCTGCATAGTTGGCGTCGTGAGAGATCTGAGTGTCGGCTGATTTGGTGCCGGCAATCTGATACTGCTCGGAAGCTTTGCGATAGTCGCCCAATTGGAAAAGCAGTTCCGCGTAAGCAAAACGTGATTTGGTATCAGGTTTGGCTGGATCTTCGCGGTCCAGGTGCAAGCGGAAAGCCTCTTGAGTGTATTCGGCGATTTCACGAGCTGAAGTGGAGGCTTTGTTTTTCTGCCAGAGCTCCCACCATTTTTTCGCCATTTCGACGTTGGTGCGAGAGAAGTCGTAATCGCATTCGCCTTCGGCGATCTCTTTGTTGCGCTCACGCCATTCAGATCCAGCTTTGCAGAGGCCAGCTGCTGCCACCAAGTGCTTGATACTTTCGGTGCGGATGCGGGCTGTTTCGTTGCCCGTGATCATCAGCATTTCCATTTTTACGCGGAACTTGGACATGGGCTGCTTGTTAATAAACTCGGCCAGGAAGATATTCATTTCCTTAACGCGCGAGTGAGAGTCATACAAGCGGCCGAGATTGAAGATGCATTCGCCGACTTCGTCGGTCGTCGCGATCTTTGAGAAGAATCCGTAGGCTTTGTCGGCTGGCTGAGTTTCACCGAAGAAGATGGTCAAATCGCGCAGAGATTCTGTGCGCAGACTGTGACCGGCTTGGCCGGCCTTGGATGGATCGTGATATTTCACGACCTGAATCAGCTTTTGGATTGCAGCATCACCTTGTTGCAGGTTGTACAAAGTCCAAGCGGATTTATACATACCGTAAGGGTAGACGCGAGCATTTGGGAATTTTTCGATGGCCGTGAAGTATTCCAATGCGTCTTTGAAACGCTGTCCTTCATAAGCCATTTCACCCAATGCCAAGTAAGCATCGGGAACAAGTGAGGACTTTGGATGTTGAGTCACCACTTTGTAATAGAGAGCTTCCGCATTTTTTTGCAGTTTCAATTGTTGGCTGGCGAATGCGTTGTTAAACAGAACGCCATCCATATCGCGGAATTTTGGAAATTCACGTTCGATCTTGGTATAAACCTGAACTGCGCGCTTCAAAGAAGACACGGCGGTTTCACCAGAAATTTCAGGAGCGACAAACTTGACTGGTCCGTCGCTATCACGGTTCAAGTCGAAGAAGCGGCCTGATTTTGCTCGGCGCATATAGAGCTCGGCCAATCGGTACCAGAGATCGGGTTCGTTGGGTGCGCCTTTTTTCTTTTTCAAGATATTGATCAGGGATTGGATCGCCTGATTTTCAGTCTTGGTGATCAAGACTTCGCTTTGCACGGCTTTCTTTTGATTGGCATCTTCGTCTGTGGAGTTGATGCGAAGTTCAGGCAAAAGACCTTTGGTCTCTCTTTCGGCTGCGAAAGAAAGTTGCGCTGTCATCAAGATGGAGAGTACCAAATATCGTTTCATCATCTACTCCGCTGCTATCCTCAGTTGCCGACCACCGTGGCCATTTTCATTTTTGGGAAACCGGCCATTGAAGCCGTGTACATGACTTTTCGTAGTAAACCGTATGGCAAAGCCTGATCCGCTTTCACCAGAATGCGGCCTTCCAGGATTCCTGGATTTGGTTTTCCAGCAGGGATCAAGTTGCCGTGGGCATCTTTGATCATCTGTGGGGTTCCGGCTGCGATATCAGCCTGGTATTTTTCATCTTTGGCTTTTTCATCCTTGGCGATTTTTTCCAAGGCCGTGAAAAGCGGCTGGATGAAGTTGGGATCGTTGGAAGAGACATCAGCTTTTGAAAAGTCGACATCTTTCAAAGTGGCGATCACTTTGTCTTCGACTTTCAGTTCATCTTTGGTCAATGACACCTGCAAAGCCATCACAGGGTTGGCTTCAGAACTGGAAACCGGAAGCTTCTGGTCTTTTTCAGGATTCACCTGAACTTCCGAAGTCGTGTAAGTTTGCAGTAGGAAAAACAGCATGATCGTGAACATGTCCGTCATTGACGTCACGTTCAGTGCGAACGTTGAGCTGTGTCCTGTTTTCATTTCAAATCTTCTACGTCGGCTCATAATCACTATCCGTCAAAAATGTTAGTGAAGACCACATCTGGAAACATAAAGTCGGTCATCACGGTTTTGTTTTCTTTGCTGTCGTAAATAGGGAAGGTCACTTTTTTATCGCGGCTACGGCGGGCTTCGTCCGTCATTTTCACGACGTCCTTGTAAGCTACGTCCGCTTCAGGAGCCATTTCGACTTTGAAAACCTCTGGGTTTTCAGCTTTCACTTTCTGCAGTGTTTGGTGCAGCAGTTGATAGTCGAAATTTCCATCCTTCATCGGAACGGCTTCAGTTTTTTGCGCTCCACCCTTAGCGACGATGACCTGAATTCCTTCTTTCATCGACGCCTTGATCTGAACACTGGCGGTTGGCTTGTCTTCTTGCTTTTGGATCGCCTCTTTCACTGCTTGTGGCAGCTCGGTTTCGACCGTCATCACTTGGATGAAGGCAGAAGACACCAGCAGAACTGGAACCAGCTTGACCATCACGGCCAGCAATGGGGCCAAGTCCAACTCGAACTCGTAAGGATTTAATGTTCTCATCTGTTTTCTTTTACGCATAAATCACAATCCTTAGTTTAAAAACCTAAGCCCTGAACAATTAAGAAGCGCGGTTTGAAGTCGGAGGAGTCTTTGACTTTGGCGCTGCCAAACCATCTTTTGAATTGTCGCGATAGATATGATCTTTCGCCAAAGATGGAACGTGTGAACCCGTCAAAAGCTCGGTCAGCTTTCCGCATTTCTCTTGCAGTTGCTCGACCAAAACGTTTTGGCGAGAAACCAGGAACGAGTAGCAAACCATCAGTGGGATGGCGACAGCCAGACCCAAAGCTGTTGTATACATCGAAATCGAGATACCGTTTGCCAGCAAGGTTTGCTTCATCGAAGGATCCGCTGTCGCAACCGCTTGGAAGGACAGGATCAGACCGTGGATGGTACCGAGCAGTCCCATCAGGGTCGCCACGTTCGCCATCATCGACAGATAGTGCAGGCGGCGAGTGTACATGGGTACCGTCTCAGCCATTGAAATATCGTGGGCTTGGAAAATCGCATCGTCTTCGCGATCCGCTTTTTCCAGGATGTTTTTGAAGGCCTGAGCCAAAGGCTTGCCGTTCATCTGTGCGCACAGAACCAAAGCTTCGTCGGTTTTGCGAGCCAGAACCAGAGTTTGAACCTTGGTCATAAAATCGTCAACGTTCATGCCATAACGGAAGTACAGCACCATGGCACGTTCAACGATCAAGGCGAGTGAAGCCAAGCCCATGAACATGATGCACCAACCGATAAAACCCGCTGCATTTAAGAAATCAATAAAAGCTGTCATGATGTGTACTCCTTCGTTTTATTTAATCTTCAAAACTATTTTTTAAATTCGTTAATCCAAGTCTGAATCTGTTGATCCGCCACTGGCGTTTTTTTCAGGAACTTAAACGCATAGTGAATTCCGGTGTCGTGGTGGATGCGAACTTTCACCAATCGGTTGGTCAAAACTTAGGCCATG
>CBIHPB010000230.1:0-6032 GCA_966211485.1 uncultured Bdellovibrio sp. | reverse complement strand
TTCGGTTTCCGTTTCATAGCCCTTCAAAATTACTTGCATCTCTTTGACGGCGGGCTCTTCAATTTGGAAGCGAGACGGATCTAAATCCACATTGCCAGCGGCACCTTTCCGGTAGATCTGAATATGCCCTTTGTAATTGATGTAGACCTCAAATCCGCGAACACCAATTTCAGTTTTATAGAGATAGTTAAACAGCAACGAGATTCCAAGAAAGGCAATGACCAACCCGATCGCTGTCGAAATGGACCGGCGTTTATTCCGAAAAAGATTTCGAAAAGCGAGCCGCCACCCCAAGTTTCCCGTCATGCTTGAATCAGACCATCGGAGATACGGATGACCCGGTCCACTCGGCCAATCAATTTCTCATCGTGCGAGCAGAAAAAAAATGTCACCTTCTTGGTTTTATTCAGTTCCATCATCAAATCGATGATCAAATGGGTTGTCTTGGAATCAAGGCTTGCGGTCGGCTCGTCGGCCAAAATAATCTTCGGCTGAGTCACCAGCGCACGGGCAATCGCCACACGCTGTCGCTGCCCGCCGGATAGACGGTCGGGCATATGTCCCCGGTAATCGGCGATCTGCACATCGGCCAGAGCTTTTTCCACTCGCGCTTTGCGCTCGTCCGCCGAGATCTCTGGCTGAATAAGCAATGGCAATTCGACATTTTCGAAAACGTTCAAGACCGGAATCAGGTTGAAAGACTGAAATACAAATCCGATTTTGTGATTCCGGACTCGGCTTTTTTCAACTTCCGTCATGCTGGAAACTTCGTCGCCGTCGATCACAATACGGCCGCTATCCGGCGAATCGATACAACCGATCAGATTGAGCAGCGTCGACTTTCCGGCACCCGACGCTCCGATTAACGCCGTAAAGTCACCCTCATTGATATCGAGATCAAGACCTTTTAAGGCATGAAGTTTCACCTCGCCCAATAAGAAACTTTTGTGAACATTTTGAAGCTGAATCAGATTGCGTTGCGACATATAGGAAAAAGTGTACTCTGTCTCGATGCGAAAGGGAGTCCGGTTTGCGAATCATTCTAAATAAAACTCTAGCTCCTAAAATCGTTTCGAAAACCGGCTTGAAGTCAGCAAACACGACTGGATAAAAGATTGAGCTTACAATTCCTTAACTACAAAAGAGCGGCAGAAGCTTGCTACAGACTCGACACATGACCAGCGCCGATGGCTAATAAATTTGACGAAATTCAGGGGTCAAAGTTAGCATAAAGCAATGATTAATCAGGCGCCGAATACCCTAAAAATCGAGCTCGATTGGCCGATCCGAAATCAAAAGGATCTTCCCGAGCTTCAGAATATCGGCAGTATCCATTTCTTGGAAATCTGGCTCAGCCCAAAAGTCGTCTTCAACAGCAGCGGCATTCGTGATTGGCTGCGATGGCTGAAACCATTGGCATCCCAAACCAGCGTGACTATTCAGTTCTATCAGTGCCCTGAAACATTCATTCAGCTGGCCAACATGATTTCCGATTTTCTTCCCAGCAATTCAGAGGTCATCTCGTTCTACGTACCTTATTACTCCGAGCACACAGCGGAAACGAAAAAAGTCCTGCTGACACGAGGACACGAATTCTTCGACGAAAAAATCGCGCTTCCGGAAATGAGCGACAAAGAAGGCAATCCAATGGAATTGGATGTCGACGCTCATAAATTTTTTAAGTTCTTAAAATCCAAATGATCGTCTGTTGAGGGATTTTGAATGAATGAAAAGATAATTCCCATTGAAATTAAAGATATCAACGAAGTCGGACCGACCGACCAACCGGGCGATATCGTTCTCGTGGACCAGGCTCCCAGTGTCAACGTCCTCTTGCTGTGTTCTCAAAATGGGGTGAAACACGTTGTCCAGAAGTCGAATATCAATTCGACAGCCGAGATCGACTTTTCGAGCTTTATCGTCAATTCCCCCGCAAGCTTTTTTGATTTTCCCTTGTCCTGCATTTTCGGCGAAGCTCAGCCGACCGCCGAGACCGAGAAAAAACTGACAGCCGTTTCATTCCTTGTGGAAAGACTGGCCGATCGTCCCAGCATTCTTGCGCAGTTTGAAACGATGGTCAAAAGCCTGACATCTTCACCCGCCTTGCTGAACGATGTTCTGATCACGGTCGATGAGTCTTTGACCAACGCTGTCTACAACGCACCATACGCGGCCATCAATGTCTCCAGTCCCTCTCGCGAATCAATCGATCTTCCAATCGATCCGCGAAAGAGACCGCTTCTTTTTGCGGGATATGATTCGGACCGAGTCCTGATTGGTTGCAAGGATACCTACGGATCTTTGAACGTTCCGGATCTGATCGAACGAATCAAAAGCTGCTATGAAAATGGCGTTGGCGATGTGATCAACTTTGGTGACGGTGGTGCGGGCATTGGAACATTTATGATGTTCAACTCATGTGCCAGTATGTACATCGGGGTTGATGCCGGACAATCGACAACCATTTGTTGCTCATTTCCCTTGAAACTTTCAGCCACCAAGCGAAGTGAAATTCCCAAAAACATTCACCTTATCCATCGGTCAAAAAGCATATGAGCGGATTTACATCGAAACTCATTGAGTCATCAGATCAATTCCTTCTCGAGGTCTCAGGCCCGATTGATGCCGGCAGCCGATTTCCGGCCATTGAAACGTCAAAGAAGCTGGTGATTAAGTTCAGCAATGTGACGTTGATGAATTCTTACGGAATTAAGGTCTGGTGCAAATGGGCGCTCGAGCATGCCCGCCTTCAGGAAATCGTGCTTGAAGAATGTCCTTTTGTTTTCGCTAAAAACTTTTCTTCGATCCGCGGATTCCTGGGCCCGAATATGAAAGTTCGGTCTTTCTATGTTCCATTTTACAACGACGAATCTCACGAAACGAAAAATGTCTTGATGAAGGAAAATTCGGACTTCACATCCGATGGATTCTTCAAAGTGCCGAAAGTGGTCGACAGCAAAGGCTCTGAGATGGAAATCGACGTCGATCAACGCTCTTACTTCCAGTTTCTCAACAAAAAGTAATAGTTCGATTTTTTCTAGATTTTATTTCGCAAAAACGGGTTGCTGGGCTCTTCTTCCAGATGTCTTTCAATATTCAGCAGCAGGCCGAACATAAAGCACAAAGTCACCAGCGAACTTCCACCGTAACTCAGGAATGGCAGTGTCAGACCTTTGGTTGGCAAAAGCCCCATGACAACGCCAGCATTGATAAAGACGCTTAATGCAAAGGTCATTGAAATTCCCAAGGCAACTGCTTTTCGAAACACATTCTCGCAGCGAGAGGCAATTTGAAATCCGCGCAGGGCCACATATCCATACAGCGCCAGCACGATCAAAAATCCAAGAAATCCCATTTCCTCACCGAACACAGCCAAGGTGAAATCCGTGTGCGCTTCTGGCAGAAAGAAAAGCTTACCCTGCCCTTGCCCGAGGCCAGCACCCGTGATGCCGCCGGAATGAAAACTCAGCATGGATTGAATGACCTGAAAACCTTTTTGCTCGGGATCCGACCATGGATCTAGAAATGCCAGGACCCGCGCACGGCGATAAGGCACACGCATCACCAGCAGATAAAAGGCCGGAATCATCACCATCAGTGACGCCAGGATGTATCGCCACTTCAGTCCAAAGGCGAAAAGCAGTCCGACACCGACACAGACAATAATCGCAAAACTTCCAAAATCAGGCTGCTTCAAAACTAAAACCAGCGGCAGGCAAACCAACAGAAGAAGCCCCCACCATTTGAACTTTCCAAGGACGTTCTCTTGTCGGGCCAGAATGCTTGCAAACAGCAAGGTGAAAGAAAACTTCAAAACTTCGGAAGGCTCGAAGCGCACACCGAATGGCATCTGCAGCCACCGGCTGGCACCGCCGGCTTTTACTCCAAGACCTGGAACGAACGTCGCCACGACTCCGAAACTGGCCAGCAGCCAAAGCGCCCAGCTCCACTTTTCGATCCAGCGAATCGGAATTTGGGCCGCCGCCATCATCACGCCTAGGGCAACAGCCGAAAAGATCAGCTGCCGGACGAAAAAATGCAGTCCATTTCCGAAGGCTTCAGTCGCAAAGATGTAACTAGAGGAATACACCTGCACAAGCCCGATCCCCATCAGTGTGAGGATCGCGAGCCAAAGCGGGCTTGAGAGATGTTTCGGCATAAATTGGATTCTTACTCGATGATTTCGTCGTCTTTGCCGTCTTTTTTACCGTCTTTTTTGCCGGTTGCAGCCGGAGCAGTCGCCGACATTTTGCCTGGAGCAACTGTGCAACAGTACATGATACCGGTGCTGTCCGAGCGAGTGTTGTACTGGCTGATGGAATAAGGCTTGTCCGCATCACAGCGTTTCGCCATTTCCAAATTCAAAGCGACGTCGATATCCGGATTGATATCGCCGTTGACAAATTCACAGTACAATTTTGTCGATTGAGCAACGCGATCGCGCTGCTCTTTTCTCTCTTTCAATTTGGAAGAAGAGCAAGCGGAAAGAAAAACCATTGAAAGCCCGAGGGCAGCGATAACTCGAAAAGACATCCTTGTCTCCTTACCGAAATTAAATCTTTTAAAGGATCATCGAAATTTTCGAATGATCTCTTTAAAATAGTCGCCTCGCTCTTCGAAGCTGTCAAACATATCAAAGCTTGAACAGCCAGGAGACAGAAGGACGATATCGCCGATCCTCGACTTTTGGTAAGCAATCAAAACGGCCTCTTCAAAAGTTCCGATCAGGAAAGTCTCGGAAAAGTCTCCCAAATCGCGGTTGATGCGTTCTTTCGCCTCTCCCACCAGGATCAAAGTCTTGACCTTTCTCTTCACCGAGCTGCGAAGAGCCTCATATGACAGATTTGTGTCCTTCCCGCCGGCGATGAGAATGATATTTTCATCAAATGAATCCAGCGCACGCAAAACAGCGTGAACGTTGGTCGCCTTCGAGTCATTGAAAAACTGGACCCCACCCACCTTACGAACATACTCCAAACGGTGCGGAAGGCCGGTGAAACTGTTCATGACTTTCTGGATCGCTTCTTTGGTCGCGCCATGTTCACGAGCCGCCAAAATCGAAGCCATCATATTTTCAATCGAATGCTTCCCGCGCATTTTGATTTGGGAAACATCATAGTACTCGATCTCAGGACCGGTGCGAACACGGATTTCTTTTCCGATATTCACAGCACCACCGATATTCATGATCTGCGGTTCAAGAGTCGCCTTGCGAGAGAAGTAGAAAATGCGCCCACGCTGAACCGCCGGATCACGCGCCAATTCAACCACGGCATTGTCATCCGCATTCAAAATGCTGGTGGTCGCCTGATTGGTATTTTTGAAAATACGTCGCTTGGCATTTACATAATCTTCCATCGAGCGATAGCGATCGAGATGGTTCTCGGCCAAGTTCATGAACAAAATATTCATCGGATTGAAGTTCTCGCAAAGCTCGAGCATATAGCTAGACACTTCCGCGATCACAACCTGAGCCTTCTGCCCCAGACGAAGATAATCCGTCATCGGCACACCCATTGATCCGCCAACCCAGCAAGAAATCCCAGACTCAGTCAAACAAGCCTCAATCAAGCGAGCGGTCGTGGTCTTACCATTCGTCCCCGTAATCGCAATGATCGGCTCTTTAATAAACTGAGTGATAAACTCGAACTCATTGGTAATCTTAATCCCCTGAGACCGAGCATAATCAAAGATCTTCAAAGCAGAAGGAACGCCAGGACTCAAAATCACAAGATCCTGCGCCAAGAATGTTTTCGGACTGTGACCCCCAAGGTCCAACTTAACAGGCAAATCCCCCAACTGCTCCAGCTGAGTCGATAGCTCAGGCTTCGACTTGTGGTCAGTAACAGTAACCTGCGCACCTTGTGCGTGCAAAAATTTGGCAAGAGAAACCCCAGTCTTTCCAAGGCCCACAACCAAAATCTTCTTCTCTTTTAACTCAGCAACATCCGTAAACATCGTAAATCTCCATCTACCTTAATTAACAATCCAAAATCCCCCTCTTAACGCTTCGACGGCCACGATGGCCGTCG
>CBIHPB010000229.1:0-6049 GCA_966211485.1 uncultured Bdellovibrio sp. | reverse complement strand
TCGCAAAAAAGAAGTGGCGATCGGAAACAGCGGTGTGGCCAGCAGCCCAGCGCCTCGACGAAATATTATCGGTCGTATGGATCTCAGCCGCGTTCAAAGCCAGGCGCCACCGCGCCATGGTGACCGCGGTCCTGGTGGTCCACGTCCTCCGATGGGTGGTCCCGGTAGCGGACCTCGTCCAAAGGGAAATCTGAGAACAGGATTTATTCAGGCGTCGGCTCCCATGCCGGATGCTCCTCCGACGGATGACTTTGCAAATCGCCGTCAGAACGACAAACAACGCCGAAACAAACCAGGTGGTGCAGCTGAAGCAACAGCTGTGAAGCCAGCAGCGGAAGAAGGGCAGCAGGTCCATTTCGACGCAGCGGAATTCCGTAAGCGCGAGATGGTGTTCCAGCCGAAAAAGAAAAAAGGCATGCTGAACCGTCCGTCGATGCAAACTCAAATTACAACTCCAAAAGCTTCCAAGCGCATTGTGAAGGTCAACCAGACAATGAAGGTTGGCGATCTGGCGATGGAAATGGGCATCAAGGCTCCCGAGCTCATCAAGAAATTGATGAAGGACGGGGTCATGGCGACCATCAACACAGATCTGGATTTCGATACGATCTCATTGATCGTTGGCGATTTCGGATTTGAAGCGGTCAACTCGTTCAAATCAGCGGAAGAGCTGATCTTGGAATCGGCCGTTGGCGCGATTGGAAAAGAAATCATCCGTCCACCGGTTGTGACGATCATGGGTCACGTTGACCATGGTAAGACGTCATTGTTGGATGCGATCCGCAATGCCAATGTCGCCAGCGGCGAGGCCGGCGGAATCACCCAGCACATCGGTGCGTATCAGGTGAAAACCGAAGACGGACACATCATCACGTTCCTGGATACTCCGGGCCACGAAGCGTTCACAGCGATGCGCGCGCGTGGTGCGAATGTCACGGACATCGCCGTGATCGTGGTCGCAGCTGATGACGGTGTGATGCCTCAGACCGCGGAAGCAATCAGCCACGCCAAAGCGGCGGAAGTGCCAATGATTGTCGCGATCAACAAAATGGACAAGCCGGGTGCAAATCCAGATCGCATCAAACAACAGCTGACCGAGTACGAAGTCGTCCCAGAAGAGTGGGGCGGCACCACGATGTTCGTGGGAGTTTCGGCGCTGAAAAAAACCGGTATCAAAGAGCTGCTTGAACAGATTCATTTGATCGCCGAGGTCAGCGAGCTCAAAGCTTATCCTGAAAAACCAGGAACGGGAGCCGTCATCGAAGCGCGCTTGGAAAAAGGCCGCGGAAATGTCGCGACGATCTTGGTTCAAGATGGAACGGTCAAAGTTGGCCAGCACATTGTGGCGGGAACGACTTCCGGCCGCGTGAAGAGCTTGATGAATGACAAAGGCGAAAAGCTTCAAGAGGCAGGGCCTGGTATGCCTGTCGAAGTTTTGGGTCTGACGGGCACGCCCAATGCCGGTGATCAGTTCGATACGGTGAAAGACGAGCGCGTCGCTGAGGAAGCGGTTCGCATCCGTAAAGAACAAGCTGATAAAGCCAATGCTCCGGCCGCAAAGATTTCTCTCGAGGATATTTTCTCGAAGGTTAAACAAGGCGATATGAAAGAGCTGGCAGTGATCCTGAAGGCGGACGTTTCTGGGTCGCTTGAAGCGATCAACGGCATGTTCAAAAAGCTTGTTACACCTGAAGTGAAATTGAAAGTCGTGCACTCGGCGGTCGGTGGAATCACTGAATCCGATGTGTTGCTGGCGCAAACCGCAAAAGGGATTATCGTTGGATTCAACGTGCGTCCAGATGGTGGAGCCACAACAACGGCGAAACGCCTGGGTGTCGAGATTCGCTCTTATACCATCGTGTATGAGCTGATGGATGATATGAAAAAAGCGATGGCGGGACTTCTCACGCCAGATATCGTCGAAAAAGTTTTGGGTCGCGCCGAAGTCCGAAACACCTTCACTGTTCCAAAAGTCGGAACAATTGCGGGATGCTTTGTGGCCGATGGAAAGATCCAGCGTTCAAACATGGCCCGACTTATCCGCGACGGCAAAATCGTTTACGAAGGGAAGATCTCTTCACTCAAGCGATTCAAAGACGATGCGCGTGAAGTGGCTCAAGGTTTCGAATGCGGTATCGGAATTGAAAACTTCAACGATATCAAAGTCGGTGATTCGATCGAGGCCTTCGTTAAAGAAGAAGTTGCTCGCGAGCTGACGATGACTCCTCCGGCGGAAGCGTAACAGATCATGAAGAAAACTGGTGACGGGCGCAGGGTCGCTCGTGTTGAACAAGAGATTCAAAAGACCGTCGCCCAGTTTCTGATCTCGGGTTTTCGCCATTCATTGCCGGGCCTGGTGACAGTCGCCCGGGTCATAATGCCGGCCGATCTGCGCACGGCAAAGGTTTATATCAGTGTCTTGGGTGCCGAAGATGACCGGAAGAAAGTTTTGGAAACCCTGAACGACCGCGCCTTTGAGGTGCAGAACTATATCGGGAAAGAACTGCGCATGCGTTATTGTCCCAAACTGCAATTTTACCAAGACGACACGACCGAGCACGTGCTGAAAATTGATCGCATCTTGCACGAGTTGGAAGAATCCAAAAAAGACAAAACAACCACATCTGACGAGGAGTCTTGAGTCAAATGAAAGAATTGGTTTATTCCGAGGTTCTGAAAGAATCATGGGCCGCGCTGAAATCAGATCTGGCCTTGGTGGCTGGACTGACCGCAGTTTATTTTTTCGGTGTGTGGGTGATCAATCATATTCCGGTTGTAAACGTTTTGGTCGTTGGTCCCTTGCTGATGGGCTATGTGAAATGCCTGATCCAAATTCGTAAAAAAGAAGTCATCGGCTACCAGGATTTTTTCTGGGCATTTCAGGATTTCAATCGCCTGGCACACGCGGTGATTTTGGGAATTCTGGGAACTATCGGTATGGCGATTGGCTTTGTGCTTTTGATCGTGCCTGGCATTTGGTTTTTGGTTGCCAACTATTTCGCTTCGACAATTTTCGTGACTCAGAAAGAAGACGGAATTGAAGCCATCAAGATGTCGATGGATCTGGTCAAAGGACGCTGGTGGAATATCGCGGGCTTTATCTTCATGGTCTTCTTGCTGAATGTCGCCGGTGGATTTTGTTTCTTGATTGGTCTTTTGGTGACCGCTCCGGTCAGTGTTCTGGCCAGTGTCGTGGCCTTGGAAAAGCTCTCTCAAGGGGCACCGGTCGCGACAGTTTCCGAGGGAACTCCAGCCAATCCAGTATGAGTTTGCACGGGCTTCTCCTTCTTAATAAGCCCGCAGGTCTGACGAGCCACGATGTGGTGGCTCGCACGCGAAGAATTTTACAGACAAAATCAGTCGGTCACAGCGGAACTTTGGATCCGATGGCCTCGGGCTTGATGGTGCTTTTGATTGGTGAGGCGACGAAGCTCAGCCAATATATTCTCGAGCGCAACAAGGCTTACCGAGTGCGCGCGCAGCTGGGAACTCGGACCGATACTCTCGACATGACGGGGACGGTTCTGAAGACTTCGACCGATATTCCTTCAAAAGAAAAAGTTCACAGCGAAGCCTTGGGTTTGGCCGGGGATTTCGAATGGCCGATTCCGATTTTCTCGGCCGCCAAAGTCGAAGGACGTAAACTTTACGAGTATGCTCGCGCCGGTGAGGCGGTTGAGATTCCCAAAAAGGTGATGAGCTTTTTCGATCTCGATATCGAAGATCAGGGGCCGGATTGGATCGACGTTTTCATCCGCTGCTCGAAAGGCTCATTCATTCGCAGCTGGGTGCATGAATTGGGCGAACGACTTGGCTGTGGGGCTGCGATGAGCAAGCTTGAGCGGACCGAATCTTTGCCATATCACTTAAGCCAAGCCACCAGTTTCGAAGAGCTGGAAGCGCAAATTGCTAAAGGCGAAACCAATCTCAAAGGCTTTGTTCCGATGTCGGCGACTTTGAGTGAAGCCAAAGTCATTCGAATCAAAGGGCAGGATCAAGTCATGATGGGAAATGGACTGATTTCCCATGATCTCCGAAGCCATTTGATCGCGACTTTTCAGCCAGGACGGGATGAAGTCGTGAAGATTCTGTCGGCAGGCACTGGAGAGCTTTTGGCTTTGATTGGCCTTGAGCCGGGTAAGGGATTTGCCATCCGTCGGGTGTTTCGCTACCAATAGCAGCTATATGCGTAAAAATACGGCAAAATTGACCGAATTCCTTAGGAATTTCCGGGAATTGAAAGCAAAGATTGACCGTCTGCATAGCGGCCGATACAACCAGGTCCTTCGACGCCCCTGATTCGACAGCCATGACGAGTGGGGGAGTTTATTAATCGGAAATCCTTCGGGGTTTCTAAAAAGTTATAGATAGGAGACGATAATGGCCGTCACAAAAACACAGACAGAAAACATCGTTAAAAAGTTTCGCCGTAGCGAACTGGATACAGGAAGCTCAGAAGTGCAAGTTGCTCTTCTCACAGCTCGTATCAACGAGATGACAATCCACTTCACCGCTCACAAAAAAGACGTTCACGGCCGCCGTGGAATGATGAAGGCGGTTAACCAGCGACGTAAATTGCTGGACTACCTGAAGCGCACAAACTTGAAAAAGTACGAAGCGCTGATCAAAGATCTGGATATCCGTAAGTAATCAAACGAAAAGGCCTCTGAAACCCAGAGGCCTTTTTGATTTAAAACGGCCTCTTATTGATGGCTGTTTTGGGGTCTGACATTCCGCTTCCGAAATCAAATTCGAGAATGGCAATTGGCCTAACTTTGCATCAAAATAATTAAGCCCTCTCAAGCATACCTAGACGACAGCAAAACGCAGTCTCCTGGAATTGGGAAATGAAAAACTGCTGATGGAACTAGAAGAACCATTAGCCCAATGACCGACGATATAAGATCGGTCCGAAGAAGGAGAACCATGAAGACAACAGTCACCACCCTCGTGGGGGACAAACAAATCACAATTGAAACAGGACGCATGGCTAAGCAAGCCGACGGTTCCGTTCTGGTTTCTTGCGGCAACAACATGGTGTTGGTGACCGCGGTCTCTTCAACCACAAAATCAAATGCGGATTTCTTCCCATTGACGGTTGAATACATCGAAAAATTCTACGCCACTGGTAAAATCCCAGGCGGCTATTTCAAACGCGAAGGAAAGCCGACAACAGACGCGACTCTCAGCGCTCGTTTGATCGACCGTCCCATTCGCCCTAGCTTCCCAGAAGGCTACCGCTTTGAAACTCAGGTTGTGGCAACGGTGATGAGTGCTGATGGCGCTTTCCCAATCGATATGCTGGCAAGCCTTGGTGCTTCAGCTGCTTTGCACATTTCTGACATTCCATTCAACGGTCCAACCGCTGCTGTTCAAGTCGGTCGCGTGGATGGCCAGTTGATCGCAAATCCAACTCCACAGCAGATGGAGAAATCAGACTTCGATATCATCGTCGCTGGTACCCGCAATGGTATCTTGATGGTGGAAGGTGAATGCCGTTTCGTTTCTGAAGCTGATATGTTGGCCGCACTGAAATTCGGTCACCAATCTTTGATGCCTCTTCTGAACGCGCAAGATGAACTGCGCGAAAAGTTCGGCTCAAAACCAAAACGTCAGTGGACAGCTGCAACCATCGATGCGGACTTCCGCGCGAAGGCTGATGGCCTGCTGCGATCGAAGATCGAAAAAGCGATGACTATCCGTGAAAAGATGGAGCGCTATGCTGCCTATGCGACAGCGAAAGACGAAGCGAAGGCTGCTTTGATCGCTGGCATCACTGATAAGTCTGAAAAAGAAGCTCGTGAAAAAGATCTGGCGAACATCGTTGAAGATCTGAAGTATCAAGTTTCTCGTGAAATGATTCTTTCTAAGGGCGCGCGCCTGGATGGACGTGACCTGAAAACAGTTCGCCCGATCGCTTGCGAAGTCGGCCTTTTGCCGCGCGCTCACGGATCAGGGCTCTTCACTCGTGGAGAGACTCAGGTTCTAGGAACAGCGACTTTGGGAACCGGCGATGACGAGCAAATGGTCGATTCATTGCTGGGAACAC
>CBIHPB010000228.1:0-6059 GCA_966211485.1 uncultured Bdellovibrio sp. | reverse complement strand
ATATGCGTGAGCTTTTTTGAAACATCTTTGCGAAGAAAGTTTCGATCACCTTAACAACATCTCAATAACACCAGAGGAAAGGCCGATAAAATCTCAAAATTATTTTATTTTATGAGGTTGCCCATGCTTCGCCATCTAAGTCTGAAATGGAAGATGATTCTTTCTTTTCTCGGAGTTTCTTGTCTCCTGGTTGTTCAGGGATTGGTTTCGAATTACAGCCAACGCGGAATCGTGAAGGGCTTTGACCAAGTGACGGGCGTGAACATTCCGAACCTGGTCATGATTTCTGAATTCGGAAATCTGGTTCAGGAAGAGTACGGCGCAGTCGAGAATCTGGCTTTAACAACAGAGGCCGGCGACGGTGAAGCCTTCTTGAAAAAATACGATAGCCTGTCTTCCAAGTTCGACGAGCTGGACAAACGCTACAATGAAATTCCTTTCAGCGACGGCGAAGAGGCCATCTATAAGGAATTTGTCGCCAGCTGGAAAGAATGGGTCACGATCTCGACCCAGGCTATTGAAATGCACAAATCCGGCAAACGAACCACCGATGAAAAAGGCTTTCGGGCCTTCGTTCTGAAGGATGTTTTCAATTCGCACGAAAAAGTCGAAGACCACTTGGAAAAACTGACGTCTTTTCATGTCGAAAGCGCCAAACGCGCCGATGCTGAAGGCGATGCGGCCGCAGCGTTGGGTAAAAATCTGACATGGCTGATGATTCTCTTCGGACTTTTGGTGGCCTGTACGCTGGGTTACGTGTTCTCGGCAGTATTGTCAAAGCAGCTTCGTCAGATCACAAATGAAATTGCAGATTCAGCCGGCAACACCTCGGCGGCCAGCCAACAGCTTTTATCAGCCAGCCGTCAGTTGTCAGAAGGCTCTTCGAATTCGGCCGCTTCCTTAGAGGAAACGGTTGCCTCTCTCGAAGAATTGTCGAGCATAGTCAAAACAAACTCGGACCATGCAAAGGAAGCGAACGGACTTTCTCAGAAATCAAAAGATTCAGCCGAGCACGGCGAAAAAGAAATTGCTCAGCTGATTCAGGCCATGTCGTCAATTGCGGCGGGCTCGAAAAAAATCGAAGAGATCATCAGTGTGATCGACGATATCGCTTTCCAAACCAATCTTTTGGCTTTGAATGCAGCGGTTGAAGCCGCACGTGCCGGCGAGCAGGGAAAAGGTTTTGCAGTTGTCGCCGAGGCGGTCCGTGCGTTGGCTCAGCGATCTGCTGTCGCGGCAAAGGACATTGCGACCTTGATCGAGGAAAATGTGGAAGCTTCAGAAAGCGGCGCGAAGATCGCAGAAACCAGCGGCGTGGTCTTGGCTGAGATCGTGACCAACGTCAAAAAAGTTTCAGACCTCAACAACGAAATCGCAACCGCCAGCCAGGAACAGGCGACTGGCATTGAACAAATCAGCAAAGCCATGAATCAGCTGGATCGCTCGACGCAAGAAAATGCCGCTTCGTCTGAAGAAGTGAACTCAAGCTCGTCGATGATGTCGGATCAATCCTCACAATTGATGGGTCTGGTCGGCAATCTGCGAAGCTTGGTCGACGGTGATGGTAAAAACACGACTCACAAAACGCAGGCGCCTGTGAAAACTGAAACTCCAGTGAAGACAGTCAAAGTTGTCGAGCACAAACCTGTCGAAAAACCGGTTGCGACTGTCAGACCACATCGAAAACCGGCTCCGCACAAAACAAAGCCAACTCCTGCGCCTGAATCTGTCGCTGAAAAAGCACCGGAAAAAGTCATTCCGATGGAAAGACAATCTCCTGCTGCCAAGAAAGCCATGGATCTTGAATCGATTTTGCCTCTAGAATCTGGCGGAGATTCCTCGAGAAAGGTCGGGAAGGTCGAAGGATTTTAAGTCGACCTCGGTCCAGATTAATGGCTCTGCTCTAGGCTGAGCGGGCTTTTCAAAACGACAATAGAAGGATGCGTACATTACTTCTCTTGTCGTTTTTTATTGGCCTCGCGGCTTGCCGTCCTCCAGATCAAGGGCTTCAGCCCGCGGCCGAGCAAGCGATCGAAAATGTCACCTGTCCGCAATCGCAAAGCTTTCTCTATGATACGCTTTACCGAAGCCTGGCGGATCTTCACCAAATTCCCACGGAAGCCGAATTGCAGGAAACTTTTCAGAAGGCTCTCGATGCAAAATCGGATCTGCGAATTGATCACACTCAGTTTTTAGAATTGGTTTCGGAATTCTATCAAATCCTTCTCAGCGTTCCGGCCGAGCACGAGCAAGATCTCTTGGAAAAAGTCACCGCCTTGGAAATCGGCGACCAATCCACACTGGCAACCCGCGAAGCTCAGCAGAAACTGACGGCCTTCGAAGAAAAATGGAAAAGCTTCCAAGCTCAACAGGACGTTCAGTGCGCGGCCCCGTCACCGGCCACCCCGTCTCCGACGACGCCGACCCCACCAGTGACCCCAGCACCAACAACAGAGCCAGTTGTCGAGAAAGTTCCAATCCCATCAAAAACACTGATGGTGCAAGGAGCGCACAAAGTTTTGGTCACCGCTTACCAAAGCTGCGAAGCCATTCGCCGTGACGTGATGACCAGCAGCACTCCCTCTGTGCAGGGCATCTCACGCGTCGGAACTCATCCTGATGGCATCGGGGCCAAACGGGAGATCACAGATCTTCCGGCACTTCTAAGAACCGATCACTATTTGAAGAATTATCAGGTCACTTCCAGCTGTCAGGATATTCGCTCGAAACCGCCGATTTATGATTACGGTGGAAAGCCGAAAACGACCAGCGATGAAAATTCGCCGCTGGATTTGCTGTCGGATGCGGGATCTGGCACCTCTGTGCGCGGGATTGATTGCTCGGCCTTTGTGTTTTCTTCTTTGGCCAGCAGCGGTTTGAAATTGCATCCCGATAAAAAATTGAAGGCCATTTTGGTGAACGGTGTCAGCTCGACGATGTTTTTAAACCCGGCTGACAACGGCATGCCTTGTTTGCAAAAAGTCAAAATGGGTGTCAGTGGTACTTTGAAAGAAGGGGACATTGCGGCCGTGTCGGGACACGTGGTGATGATCGATTCAGTTGGCAAAGATCCATTTGGATTGGCCCGAGCGAAAACACAATCGCAGTGTGCTTCGCTGACGGCGGATGGATTTGATTTTGTGATCATTCAAAGCAGCCCCAGCAAAAAAGGTATCGGCATCAATCGATATAAAAGTGCGGACTATTTGCAGGAAACCACCAGCATGAAAAATGGCTTCGAGGCTTATGCGAAGCAAGCCTGCACAGCCAAATTTCACGGGAAGGATGTCCTGATGTCGACTGACAATTTCCAAGTGGACCGTCACAGTCAGTCAGCGACTTGCCGCGCCCAGTCCATCGCTTTGGTGGGTGAATCCTGCGCGAAAAATTGCTCGAGCCTCTAGTCAAAACGCATATCGTTGAAATGAGGCTTTCGAATCCTAAAGAAAGCCTGACAATGATCTTTCGACCCTTGTGTTAGTTCTCTTTGTAACAACAAGGAGTCTCCATGAGCCGAGCTTTACGACAACTGTCGAACTACGTTGATATGCATCTTTTGATGACCTCACTGATTGCAGCCGTTTTGTTGCTGTTGACGGCCAGCGCTTTCGCCGAATCGCTGATCAAAGTTGACGGCTCATCAACTGTTTTCCCAATCACCGAAGCGGTTGCTGAAGAGTTTCAGGCGGCTCAAAAAGGTGCGGTTCGTGTGACTGTTGGAATTTCTGGTACTGGTGGTGGATTCAAAAAATTCTGCCGTGGTGAGACAGATGTTCAAGACGCGTCTCGCCCCATTCAGGCCACCGAAATGGAAGATTGCAAAAAAGCGGGCATCAAATATTTCGAATTGCCAATCGCTTACGATGCGATCGCGGTTGTCGTGAATCCAAAGAACGACTGGATCAAAGACATCACTGTCGATGATCTGAAAAAAATGTGGGAGCCAGCAGCCCAGGGCAAAATCACCAAGTGGTCTGACATCAATCCCAAGTGGCCGGCTCAACCTTTGAAGCTGTTCGGTCCTGGTTCTGATTCAGGAACTTTCGATTACTTCACGGAAGCGATCGTTGGAAAAGCCAAACAAAGCCGTGGTGATTACACAGCCAGTGAAGATGACAATGTCATCGTCCAAGGGATCTCAAATGATAAATACGCTTTGGGATATTTTGGTCTGTCATACGCAGAAGCCAACAAATCCAAATTGAAACTTGCGGGCCTGATTGGTGGTGACAAAGCTCCAAAGAAAAATGTGGCTGTTTTGCCTTCAAAAGAGACAGTTGAAAATGGCAGCTACTTCCCACTGGCTCGTCCGATCTTCATCTACGTGAACGAAGCCTCTTACAAGCGCGCCGAAGTAGCTGACTTTGCAAAGTTTTACCTGCAAAATGCAACCAAGCTGGTTCCTGAGGTCAAGTACATCGCCTTGCCTGCGAAAGCCTACGAAATGGGTGTCGAGCACCTGACCAAAGGTAAACTGGGAACAAAATTCGGTGGCCATTCCGAAGTCGGAATGAAAATCGAAGAACTGATGAAAAAAGAAGGCACATTGTAATTGGCTTTTCATAGCAACTCCAAAGTACGCCAGACGAGAGCATTCACATCCGCCAGCCATCCGGTTCGGCGGATTCGTCGTTTTAAGGAGCTCGCCATCGAGGGATTTCTGTTCCTTTGTGCGGCTTCGTCGGTGTTGATTACTTTGGGGATCGTGTGGATTCTGGTTTCCGAATCCATTCCATTTTTTGATCATGTCAGTTTCAAAGAATTTATCACCGGCACCGAATGGACCCCGATGTTTGCAGAGGCACGTTTCGGAATTCTGCCGCTGGTTTCGGGAACCTTGTTAGTCACCGGTATCGCCTTGTTGTTTGCAATTCCACTGGGAACGATCATCGCGACTTTTTTGTCCGAGTATGTTTCAGCCAATAAGAAAGAAGTGATCAAACCGGTTCTTGAATTGCTGGCCGCGGTTCCAACAGTCGTTTACGGATATTTCGCTTTGTTCTTCGTCACGCCTTTTTACCAAAAGATTTTTCCGGAGATTTCAGGTTTCAATGTTTTGTCTGCGGGAACTGTGATCGGCATTATGATCATTCCTTACGTCAGCTCGCTGACAGAAGATGCGATGCGATCGGTTCCAAACTATCTGCGTGAAGGCAGCTATGCTTTGGGATCTTCGCGCCTGCAGACCGCTTTCCGAGTCGTCTATCCAGCGGCGTTTTCAGGAATCACCTCGGCCTACATTCTGGGAATCTCGCGGGCCCTGGGTGAAACCATGGTCGTGGCAATTGCGGCCGGTATGCAGCCACAGATTTCCTTGAATCCCTTGCAGCCGTCCGAGACCATCACAGCGTTTATCGTACAGGTCAGTCTGGGCGATCTTCCGCACGGATCGGTTGGCTATCAGTCGATCTATGTCGCTGGTTTGACTTTGTTGGTGATGACCTTGGCCTTTAATATCGTCGGTTTCTGGCTGCGCAAGCGCTTCCGCGAGGTCGTCGCATGATTCGCAGTGAAGAGCTTAAGTTTGATACGGGATTGATCCAGCGAAAGAAAATGAAGGATTTTATTTTTTCTTTTCTGGGCTTGCTGTCATTGATGGTTGCGCTTGTAACCTTGCTAGCGTTGCTGGTGGATTTGGGATCCACCGGTTTGGGCCGAATTAATTTTGATTTTCTGACCAGTTTTCCCTCTCGCATGCCCGAGAAGGCGGGGATTTTGTCTGCTTGGGTTGGATCCCTGTGCATTATGCTCACGACGGCCTGCTGTGCGATTCCTCTGGGGATTGCCGCCGGAGTTTACCTGGAAGAGTATGCTCCTAAAAACTGGCTGACGGGTTTGATCGAGCTCAATATCATCAACCTGGCCGGTGTTCCTTCGATCACTTTTGGTCTGATGGCTTTGGGATTATTCGTTTACAGGTTGGGTCTGGGGCAAAGTATTTTGACCGCAGGGCTGACGCTGGGACTTTTGGTTCTGCCGATTATTATCGTCACCACCCGCGAGGCCATACGCACAGTTCCGCCCAGTATTCGCGAAGCCGCCTACGCCATGGGGGCCAG
>CBIHPB010000227.1:0-6091 GCA_966211485.1 uncultured Bdellovibrio sp. | reverse complement strand
CGGTTTGCTGTCTGTAACTCGACAAGCTTTTCTTGAATTCTGCTGGGCTCTGTAGCAAGCGCCAGGCCTCCTTTGTAGGTTGAAAGAATCTGAAGGAGGCTTTGACATGAAGTCAGCTCTAATCTCTCTCTTCCTGATTCTTTCGATATATCAACTTTCAGCTTGTGAACAACCCGGAGGCTCGAGTGGGCCAGCTTCTGCCATTCTTGATGATGGCGGTGGCGACGGGTCCAATACGCCGACGGATCCGCCGACGGGGCCTTCTGAAATTGCCTGTGAAGTCAGTGGTCCCTCTACCGGGATTGTTGGCGGACAGGCTGTGGACAGCAAAGCTTGGATTGCCAAGGGAACCGTGTTTGTCGTGCAAGAATACCAAGTTGATCGGGATACACGGACGTCGATTTGCACCGGCAGTTTGATCGATAAAAATATGGTGCTGACAGCGGCTCACTGTGTGGATCGCTCGAAAGGCAATGTGGCTCGGCTCAGTGTTTATTTCACTCATCAGCCGGAATGCGACAGTCATCTGGGACGCCTGTCACAGAAAAAGAAAGCCGTGGCCGAGCTGAAGATCCATCCATACTGGAGTTCGAACAGCAACACGGTGACCAATCGTGGTGATTTGGCGATGCTGCGAATTTATGGAAAAGCGCCAAATACGTATCAGCCTTTGAAGCTGGCCAAAGAGTTTTTACCGCTGGCGGAGGGTGCGAAGGTGATGATCGCGGGATATGGGATGACCAATCCAGATTATTACGGAGATTTTGGTGGGACCGTGACCTTGCGAACGTCGGAGGCAAGCCCCATCTCGGCAGCTGAGAAGGCTTATCTGGTGCAGCTGACGGATGATGCGGACGAATTCAACAACGAGTCTTCGAATGAAATGTTGTACATCGATCAATCGCGCGGACATGGGATTTGTGGCGGCGATTCGGGCGGGCCTTCATTATTGAAAAATGCGGCAGGCGAGCCGATCGTGACAGGGGTGGCAAGTTTCGTGATGAACCCACGCAATTCGAACCGCTTGTGTGCCTATGTGGCCGCTCACACCAGCACGTTCTTTCATAAACTTTGGATTGAAAACACTTTCAAAGAAATGCGAACGGCCGAATCCACATACGAAACTCCGTTTCGTTAAATTATAGATCTGTTGCTGAGAGCAAAATTATAAATGCGCTTTGAGATCTTCCATGGTCATCAGGGCTTTCATCTCAAGCCCGATCTCGGCTAGCTTTGCTTCTTTGCCCGATCCGCGATGGATCACGCACAAAACATTCTGCACGATCGCGCCGATGCCACGCAGGTCTTGCGTGCTCAGCACAACCTGTCCACCAGTGGTGATGACGTCTTCAATGACACACAATTTTTTGCCTTTGATCTCCAAGCCTTCGGCGAACTGGCAGGTGCCGTAGGTCTTCGCCTCTTTGCGCACGAACACCACCGGGATTCCGGTTTCTAGGCTCAAGGCGGTCGCAATCGGGATCCCACCCATCTCAAGCCCTGCCAGGATTTCTGTTCCCGTTGGGATCAGTGGAGCCAGCTGACGAGCGATTTCGCGCAGGGTTTCGGGGTGGGATTCGAAGCGGTACTTGTCAAAGTACTCGGTCGAAGTCTGGCCCGAGCGCAGCTTGAACTGGCCGGTGAGATGGGAAATTTCATAGATTTTTTTGGCGAGTTCTTGCTTGTTCATAGGTTCCTTTGCGCACCGTTTGGGCTGTGGCCTGCTTTATGCTTAACAAAGCTTTGATAGAGAGTGGAGTTCAAACTGACATTATGGCAGCCCCGAAGAAAAAACCAGATTTACAAACGCTGAGTCTTTTCCTGACGTTAGCGATCCTAACCGGGATTTTCGCCTTTGGTTTGAAATGGGCTCTTTTGACACCAGATGCGCGTGGTCCCGCGAACATCGAAAGCGCATCCAAGTAATCCTCTGACCCCGACAAATCTAACACTTTGAGCTAAGGTTGAAGCCTTAGTCCTTCAGACTTTCCCCCAACCATTGCAGGTAGGGCGGGTTTCCCGCATCCAATCTGATTTCAAGAAAGCAGGGGACGTCATAGGGATGAAGCTCGGTGAAGCGCTTTTCCAATGTGGCTTTCAGGTGCGAGGCAGTTTTCAAAATCATCACGCACTCTTTCGAGTTCTCGATTTTTCCCTGCCACCAATACTGCGATTCAACCACCGGATAGAGATTGGTGCAGGCCACCAGCTTTTCAGTCAGCAAAGTCAGAGACGCCTGACGAGCCGTGCGCTCATCCGGCCAAGTGGTATAGAAAAGACTGAATTCGGTTTTCATATTTAAGATGGCTTGCGGAATTGATTTTTGCGGATCTGCCACTGCTCAAGCGCATACTGGCGCATGTCGGTGATGGTGTCGAACTCGTCCACGATTTCCACGCCTAAAAGCGTTTCGATGGCATCTTCCAAAGTTACAAGACCAGTGACGATTCCGTATTCGTCCACCGCCAACGCCAAATGCTCTTTGCGCTTAACAAACAGATCAATCAGTCCCGCCACGGTCATGCGTTCGGGAACCGAATTGATCGGGCTCATGATCTCTTTGATTTTCAATCCGTGTTTATCGTTGGAAAGGGCTTCCAAAATTTTATAACGATGAGTCAGTCCGACGATATTATCCAAGCTGGTGTCGAAAACAGGAATTCGCGAAAAGCGCAGGGGTTTGAATTTGTTTGCGATGTCCTCGACCGTTTCATCGGCTTCCAAAGCAAACATCACCGAGCGCGGGGTCATGATGTCTGAGACAAACATATTGTTCAGCATCAGCAAGTTTTTGATGATGTTGGATTCTTTTTTGTGAAGCGTTCCCTCTTCCACGCCAAGCTCGGCGGTGACCAGCATCTCTTCACGCGTAAAGCTGGCTGTGTCGGGGCGCGAGAATAGCTTTCCGAGATATTCTGAAATTCGCACGATCGGGAACAAAGCAAAAATCATAAACTGAATCGTATAAGCGGTGGCGGGTGCTAGCTCTTTCCAGTAGGTCGCGCCAATGATTTTCGGAATGATCTCCGCGATCAGAAGAATAGCGATGGTCAGTAGAACCGACGTCAGTGTGACGTACTGATCGCCGTACTCTTTTTGAACCAAGGCTCCGACCACGGCCGCACCGATGGTGTGAGAAATCGTGTTCAAAGTCAGAATGGCTGAGATCGGACGGTCGATGTTTTCTTTTTGGTGCTCGAGCAGTTTAGCACTTCGGCGGTTTTCTTTCAGCGACAGGCCGACGTAGCTAGGCGTGATCGAAAGGAAAACCGCTTCCAGCATCGAGCAAAGAAATGAAACCCCAAGAATGACGAGGGAAACGAGAACGATCAGACTCATTCAGATTTCTTTGTTTGAATGGATGAGAAGAATCGGGATGTGGGAACCAGGTGGCATTCCATATAAGTTCTCAAAGAATAGCACAGTTGATTGAACCAAGACAGTCTCTAGGCCTTTGCGGCATTTTTGTGTCTTTCGTCAGATTGGATCTTAGACCAAGTCAGGACGATAGTCCGGGGCTTGACGTCTGGCGACATCAAGCTATCACAGAAGATTATTTACGGACGGGATCACGCTTCGTGATCTTTGGCATGGGCTGTTTGTTGAACTGCGCGCGCTCGTGATCTGACAGTTGATCGATTTGATAAGTCGTCAGATCGCGGCTGATCGGAGGCAGCCCTTTGAATTTATAGAAAGCCTGTCCGTTGAAATAGTATTTCGTTTCCAGTGGCGATCCGAATTGCAGCTCCATCTGAACGCCCTGACTTTCCAGGAAAGCTCGCTGCAGCTGCAGGAATTCTTTCGCCTCGGCATCGGCTTTCTCTTGCGGGGTCATCGCAGAAGCAGATGAGACTTGGTTTGGATTCCAAGACAGAGGCTGGAAGTGATAATAAGCTTTTCCATTTTCATCCATGAAACTTTCAAGCTGTCCATGGGCCGTCTTGAACTGCGTGTTCGGTGCTGGATCCGCCGGAAACTTCAGCTCGGAAATCAGCTGAGCTTCGCGCTCTTTCGGAGCCAGTGACTCCAAATCGATTTTTTCTTTTTCCGGTGGAGGCGAGTAAACGAAGAAGTAGCGTCCCTGTGAATCTAGCTTTCTTTCCAGATTCTGGTTCTGGATTTTCAGAGTCGAATCCTTGGTGAACGGATGTCCGCTCTTATCCAGATAGATTCGCATCTCTTCGGCGTGGACGTTGACCGAGAATAAACTCAGTGACGCCACAAAAGAGATCGTTGAGACACTAAAAGTTCGACGGCTGTTCTGGTTTACGTACTGCTTTGTCATATATATCTTATCGGTTGATCGTGACTGGACCTTAATCCTGTCTGAAGGTGACTCATTCAATTTGAGATGGAATTTTTTCCGTCTCAGGATGAGACAGAATTTGAGATTAGGCTAATTTCGAAGGCGGTAGAGTGGGGCGGTTGAAATTCCCCGGACCCGGTTGGAGCTTTTTGAGTTTTTGCAGCGACGAGTACCCAGCCAGTATAAAAATCAGGCCGAAGATGCCGACGATTCCTGCCATTAGATAGTTCCAAATTCCCATGTCGATCTGTGCGATGTTGGGCTGCTGAGGATCCATCAAAACGGGAACCTCTTGCCCGACAGAGTAGCTGGATCGAAGTTTCGAACGGATCGGATGTTCGAAGCGAATTTTTTGATTCGTTTCCGGAACTGTGAATTCGACAACTGGATAGTATTTGGTTCCCTTGCTGGTCCGTTTGGATTTGAGTTCCACAACCGTTCCCGATGTCGGAACAGCGATATCGAGAAAGGCCTTTTCTTGCTTGGCGAGATGAGCTGAAAATCCGGCCAGTAAAAAACCAACTCCGAAGCCAAGCACGACCATCAGCTGACTGTATTTCAGTGATTTCTCGATCGAAGCGGAAAGCTGGGTCGGATCGACCCACGGAATTTCACCGGCCTGATCGTCACGATAAAGGCGTCCTGAAAGACTGTTGTGGAATTTCAATTCGCGAAACTGCTCTTTGGTGAGAGGAATTTTTCGTCGGATTTTCCAGAGGCCGCGACCTAAAAATGCAAGGACGGCCAGGCTGGTGCCAATCGAGAAAAGATCGAACGAAGATACTTTGAAGAACAAAGCGATGTTTCCGCCGCCGATCAACATCAAGATGCTAGCAACGGTGTAACTGACTTTGGAATCCGGAATGGCTGAAGCCGGATCGCCATTTTTAAACCACACATAAGCAGGATCATTGACCTTATTCAATGGCGCCGTCGAACCGGTGTTGTTGACCAAATAATAACCCTGTCCACCTGCGGTCTGAAAGCGAACAACCGAGCGATAGGTGGGCAGTGTGGACTTGGTGGTTCCTTCTTTGACGAAGCCCGCGACAGATCCTTTGAGGCGAACGGCATTCTTGCGTCCCTGAGCTTCAGAGAAAACAAAGAGTAGGCCAAAAGAGAACAGGGCGGCGCCAACGAGGAAAATGGTGATCATGCACCTTCTTTTCGGAAAGTCTGGGGGAATCCTGAGAGGAGAATGTTTGTCTCAATCTGAGTTTATTAAGAGTGAGGATTTACTCGTCACGCGCAGTGATTGCCAAGCTTTGAAAGTGCACCCTCACTGCTGCGCTCGAGAGTCCTAAGCCAAAAAACAAAAGCCCCGGATTTCTCCAGGGCTTTCGGAAATTTTGAAATTTCGCTCGCGAGATTACTTGTTCCGCCAAAAGCGGGCTTATTTATTCTCAGCCGCGCGCTTTTCTTGGTACTTCTTCGCCAGTTCTTCTTGGATGTTGCGAGGAGCAGCTTGGTATTTCGCGAATTCCATCGAGAACTCACCTTTACCTTTAGTTGCTGAACGCAGATCTGTCGAGTAACCGAACATCTCTGTCAATGGCACTTCCGCTTCGATCACTGCATTTCCTTCGAAAGCAGTCGTGTTCACGATCACGCCACGACGTTGGTTGATCTGACCAACGCCCGCACCTTGATATTCATCTGGTACAGTTGTCTCAAGCTTCATGATTGGCTCAAGAACTGTTGGCTTCGCTTTTTGGTAAACTTCACGCATTGCTGCCATCGCCGCAATTTTGAAGGCCATGTAAGACGAGTCGACGTCATGGTAAG
>CBIHPB010000226.1:0-6099 GCA_966211485.1 uncultured Bdellovibrio sp. | reverse complement strand
GATATTTGGCGCATTCAAATCGATCAGTACATCGAGACTCACAAAGGCTGGGCATTGGATGTGCCAAAGTCGCTGGCCCAGTTCGAGACTGAAAAGGCTGCGGGGGCCTATCCAACACATGAATATAATCCGGATGCTCCACCAAAGCCAGCGGTCGAAATTCACTACACAGCACCCGAGCTGACCGGCGGGGGGCATGCCGAAGTGGCTCCGCCAGTCGAACAGCCTGTTCATCATCAAGCGGAAGTTCCACATGTCGTGGAAGTGCCGCACGAAGCAGCGCCTCCAGTGACAGAACCAGAGCCGATGCATTCGACCGTTCAGGCTGGACCTGAAATTCCAAGCACTGGGCCTGTACATGCTGCGATTCACGTGGAGCCGGAGACTATACACGTCGGACCTGTCCATGTTGACGTTCCATCTGTGCATAACGTGAATGAGATGGCCCGCATTGAGCCTGTGCATGTCGATGTGCCGCCTGTGATGGTGGCGGTGACTGAGCCAGTTCACACTGTCGTCGAACCAGTTCCGATTCATCTGAATCCTGTTCGTGCGAACATTCATGTGGAGCCCGAAATTTCAACGGCTCCTCCGCCGGCCGAGCTGCCGCATGAGAATATCGTGCAGTATGAGTATGACTCGGTTCAGGGACAGATGACTGCGGTGGTTGAACCTGTGCATGTGCAAGCAGATGATATTCCAACCGTGATCACGCAGATTCCTCATGAAGTGGAAATCCACAACCCTCTGGAAATCGGTGGCGGGCATATTCAGATTGATCCGATTCATTTGGAGCCTTTCCATTTCGATCCTGAAGTCTATCAACACCAAGCGGTTGTCGAGCCTCAGGTTTATGAGAATCAGACTGTGGAATCAGCTCCTGAGCACGAGCCAGATCCAGAAGCCCAACGTATGCACCACTGGGGTGGCAAGCATGGCTGGGACGGCGGCAGCGGTGGCTGGCAAGATTCAGGATAAATATACATCTATTTAATATCTTTTGAGTTGTGTGGAACCATCGATTCGAAAATCGAATGGAGGGTCGACCTTTGGCCGTCCAGAGGAATCTCAAACTGTCTCAGGGCGAGACAGTCGGGTCCAGAAAATCTGTCTCAGCTTCAATATATTGAATCTCGGTTTGAGATAAAAATATTTTCCGCTTGGCCCTTCATTCTCACATTGAATCGCCGATAGGTACAATGTGAGTCAAATCGTGTGTTCTGTCGAGACAGTCGTTTCGGCTCAGACGCGGGATGAGACGCAAATTTCGGGATGAACACAAATAGGGAGGTATCAATGCCGAGAACAATGGTCTTCATCATCTCTGATGATGCAGAAACAGCTGAGAAGGCGAAAACAGCGCTGGCTCCGTACGGAGTCACCATCAATACATATGGCCCAGGGCAATGGAAAGAGGGATTGGAAAATTCTTACTTCCGTTCACAGTTGGCTGTCGGTCTGCCATCACTGGCGACTGGAACAAATCCATTGGAAAGCCGAGGCAATGTCCTTCCGTTTCCAGGTGTCGCTTCAGCGAACTCGGGTTCAGTTGACGCCAGCAAAGTGGCAACAATGAATGAGCTGGAAAGCAAAGCGATCGAGAATGCGATCCTGCAATTCCGCGGCAACCTGACTGAGGCTGCAAAAGCTTTAGGAATCGGGCGGGCAACGCTTTACCGCAAAGTGAAGCAATACCAAATCGATCCTTCGGTTGCTCGTAAGAAGCGCGCAGCTTAAACAAAAGACGGAGCTAAACGCGGTACAGCCGCTTGCTCTGCAAATATACATACGACTTTGGGCGGGCTGGACTTTTCCAGCCCGTTTCATCTTGAGACAATGAATCTGGCAGATCTCGAACCGATTCTGACAGGTGTCTAAACCCTAGACCTTCAAAACGGATACACCCCATCGAGAGCTGGCATCAGCTTCGCAAGCATAAGTACTTGGGAACCTTTGATGAAACGAAGACATATCAACGAGGGATGGGATGTTAAATTCAAAAAATGTGATTTCATTTCCTGAGAATAAAAGCCGCAAAGCCCGACGCCTGCAAAGACAAGGGGCTCAAAGCGCGGTTCTGTCTTTTTCACTCGTGTCTTTGATGATGGGAGCTCTGCTTTTGAACGACTCGATTGCGCGTTCCGGGGCTGCTCGCTATGTGGTTTCTGACAACACGGGTGCTTCTGATATTCAAAATCTCAATCGTGCGATCGCCAGTGCTCATCCGATGAATCCGTTTCGTGATCTCGAGTGGGAAAAGAAATTGGCCGAACGCTTGAGCCAAGATCCATTGGCAGCGCGAACGCCGGCAAGTATGGGAAAAGCCGCAAACACGCTCGAGAAAATGCGCTTTGGTGTTTTGGCTGGAAAATACCGTGTGGTTGATCAAGACACGACGGCAAATGTGACCAAAGTCCAAGAGATCAGCTATTCAGATTCAGATGATTCCAACGATCGTCCAGTCTACTTGAACCCAGAAGAATTTCTGCGCGAATACGGCTCGCTTTTGAGCGTTGATTTTGCGGGATTTGACAAGGCGACTGAAGGCAAAGCGCCAGCCAGCTCGTCGGCAAACGATTCAAAGGTTCGCGAATACCGCTTGCTGGGGAAATCCAAGCAGGTCGTGGGGACCGCGGCTTTCACGATGAACGACGAAGGTCGATTTTTATCGCTGAAGGTCCGTCAGTCGAGCAGCGAAAAGTCAGAATAAAATCAGCGAAAAATCAAAGCAAAATGACGGCCTAGCCGTCAACAGATCGAGGAAATCCGCCGATAAGCCATGTGATGGTAGATCAGGATTTCAATTCAAAAAAATTGGAAAAATCACAAAGCTGGGAGTCCTTCCGAATCGCATCTGCATTGGATCGATTCTTGGCCTTGGTATTTGACGTCGTGCTGTTCACGCCGGTCTTCGGGTTCATCATGGCGAACCTGTTCAAGCGCCTGGAGATGATGTACTTCGTCTCTCCGAACTCGCTTGAGTTTGTGATCCTGCTGGCAGTGCTGGTTGTGTTCTCGTTTTTCCTCTGCATTCTGTTCCAAACCCTGTTCTTGATTCTGATGGGGGCGACACCTGGCAAGTATTTCTTCAAAATTCGCGTGATCAATGTTTCCAGTTCTTCCGAGCGCCTCAGTCTTTCGCAAGCCTTGCTGCGAAGTTTTCTGTGGTCGTGCGAAGTCCTGTGTTTCGGTCTGCCGTTTTTGGAAGTGGCCAGTGCGAAACTGCGCAGGCCTTTGCATGATCGTGCCGCCGATACGCTGGTCGTGACTTTGAAGCAGGAAGGGGATCGCGGTCCCCACAAAATGGAAACGCATTTTGTTCGTCAATTCCTTTTGGTGATTTCGCTTTGTGTTTTTGTCTGGGGTATTTTCTTTGTTGGGCATTTTTATCGCCTGGCTGTGAAAGGCGAATTCAAAAAGGGCGAGCTTGAGCGCGATGACTATCTGTGCTCAAGCGTTTCTGCATCGGTCGAAGACGATGAATCTCGCATCGATAAGGCTTTGGCATTATACATGGCGGATGAAATTTCAGAAGAGTGTCTGGCTGCCGAGGCGGATTTTGTTCTGTGGACTCCGGATGAAAGTGAAAAATCATGGGCTTATCTAGCCAAGGGCATGATCAAAAAATACGACGTTGACGCTTTTGAAGCCTATCTCGATAAAGTCTGCGAAGTCGACGAAGAGGGCGAAGCTTGTGAAATCGCCAAGTTTGAAGCGGATCCAGCTCATAAACCTCTGCCACGAAAAACGGAAACGGGACGCGTGCTGGCAGTCACCGATGACTTTGAAAAAGGCCATTACGTTGAAGCAGAAAAAGGTTTCTTAAAGCTTTCGAAAGAAAGCGGATTTGAGAATTTCTCGCAGTCGGGGCTTGTGAAATCTTTTTGGGCGCAAAACAAAGTCGAGCGTGCCAAAGGTGCTTATCAAAACGTCGTCAACCAAATGCCAAAATCCCAGCAGATGGAGTTGGCAGCCTGGATCTGCCACGAAGAATTGGACCGCTCGTGCTCGACTCAAGCGATTGAGGCTTGCGAAGACTTGAAGAATTCAGTTCAAACCAGTCGCACAACTCCGCAGGAATCATTTATCGCGCTGGCTTTGTTGCGGGAAAAAGAATGCCGCAAGACGGGTGCGGTCGAGCTGATTCAGTTTCAGTCTCTGCTGCGCGACCGGAAAGATGTTTTGGATTATTTGAAAGCCATCTCTGATGAGTCCGGATTGGACGCCGAACAACGCCATCAGACTTTGGAGAATCTGGCCTTCCGCAAGGAATCCGTTCGTCCTACTTTCCTGCGCCGAATGGCCCTGCATGTTTGGGCCAAACAGGTTAAAACAGACAAAGAGTTTGAAAGAATCGCACAATTTTTGGCAGATAAAAAGATCCATGATCTCAGCTGGATCAAAGTTTATGAGACAGCGATGAAAACATTTATCCGCATGCGCGCGGAAAAATCGATTCGTGCGATTGTTCAGCTGCCAAGCGAAGAAATCGTTTCCAGTTACGGTCTTCAGTCTTTGCAGATTCAGGGACATTACTTGGCTCGCAATTATGACAAGGCTTGGAGTGAATTGCAGAATCATCAGCAAGTCTCGCGTGCGCCGGCTTCCAACGATCCGCTGACCTTGGATTTTATCCGTCAGGCTTTGGGTAAGCGTAAACAGCAAGCGCCGGCAGAGACGCAAGAGCACGCGACAGATGAAACATCAGCCGAGTCCGTGTCAGCACAGCCAAATGTTCAACCGGAGACAAACAAATGATTCTTCCGTGGCTGAAGGGTTTTCTCAGTTGGGAAAAAGCTCCAGTCACTTGGATGTTTATTGCTTTGAATCTTTTGATTTTCCTGGCCACGTGGGATACTCCACGGCCGAATTCAGCCGAGTTTTCAAATCCCGAAGCCTTGGTGATGACCGGAAAACTCTACCGCCAGTTTCGCGAGCCCACACTTCAGAAATTGCCAAATCTTTCTCGCACTCAGTGGATGGTCGAAGGCGGATTGGGATTGAAAGATCCCGATTTCGTGGAAAATGCAGCGACACATGAATTCTTTGGCGATCAGGTCGAAATTCAAACCTGGCGCGAGACCATGCATCGCTATCAGGATCTGGTGCAAGGCAAGTGGTCCTTTGTTTTTGGGCTTCGCACGCAGTGGAATTCACCGGTCACCTGGGTGACCTATCAGTTTATGCACGCCGGATGGATGCATCTGGCGGGAAACATGCTGATGCTTCTACTTTTTGGTGCGGCCGTGGAAGTGTCTGTCGGAAGCCTTGGCTTTGGATTGATCTCACTGTTCAGCGGATTCGCGGGGGCCATGCTTTTCTTGATGCTGAGCCCGCACAGTCTCGCGCCGATGATTGGGGCCAGCGGATCTTTGAGTGGTGTGATGGCTTTCTATGCGGCGTTTGAAAAGCGCAAACGAGTTCCGTTTTTCTATTTTGTTTCACCCATTCCCGGATATTTCGGCTGGATTTATTTGCCGACGCTGATTATCTTTCCTCTTTGTTTCCTTTCAGATCTGGTGGGTTATCTCAGCACACCTGTTGAAATCGGTGCAGGCATTGCCTACACCGCTCATTTGGGTGGAATGCTGTTTGGCGCATTACTTGGATTTGCTCTCAGAGCCTACCGAAAAAATATCTGGATCCAATGGTTTTCACAGCACTAACCTCAGCTCATCTCGCGGAACGAAAAGCCTGGCCAGCTCTGCTTGGCACAAATTCTTCTGGTCACTTCGGGAAGCATTCTTCTTTGCTTCAAGGTCAGTTTTATTTTCTATCCCGTTGCTGCCATTTTAATCGCAAGCCGGTTTTATGCATTGGCATTGCTGGCTCATGAAGGTGTGCATCTTTTGCATCATCGCTTTTTAGGAACAAGCCGAGATCCTGATGTCTACATTTACCAACGCTGCTGGAAGTCCAAATCAGAAGCCATCCGGCAGTTGCTAAAGGATTTTCTGACGGGGAAGATGTTTGTCGATTTTTGCATTTACTTTAACGGCATCCCGCAAAAGCTAACCGGGAAAAATCCAGCACCATCGGATCTGGCGTGGTTCCTGGGATTTTGGCTTTTGGCAATTGGATTGGTCGCGTGGAGCGGGC
>CBIHPB010000225.1:0-6164 GCA_966211485.1 uncultured Bdellovibrio sp. | reverse complement strand
AAATGCGCGTTAAAGGTGGATTTACAAATCGTCGTCGTCACAAAAAGGTTCTGAAGCGAGCAAAAGGCTATTACTCAGCCGGATCTCGCGCTTACATCCACGCGGTCGAGAAAAATGACCGTGGTATGGCTTACGCCTACAAACACCGCAAGATGAAAAAACGCGAATTCCGCGCTCTGTGGAATCAGCGTATCAACGCAGCGGCTCGTCTGAATGGCACCACTTATTCTCGTTTGATTGGTGGTCTGATTAAGGCTGGGGTGGAAGTGAACCGCAAAATGTTGGCAGAACTCGCGATCTCTGATTCAGCGGCTTTTGCTCAACTTTGCAAACACGCGATGCAACCGGCCTAAACTGATTCTCTCGTTTGAGGGATTATATGGCTGAACAAAAACCGGCAGATTTCACAACTCAAAGCTCGTCGAAACATTTCGATGAGCTTTTCGAGCGCCGCAAACAAGATCATCTCCGATTGGCGATGGATCCGCGGACTCAGGTTGCAGGAGCTGCCGGTTTTGATTTTGTGAGACTCACTCACGAAGCTCTTCCGGATCTGAATTTCTCGGAAATCTCGTTAAAAACAAAAATTTTGGGTCACGATCTCGCGACCCCTTTCTACATCAGCTCGATGACCGCAGGGCATGAAAAAGGAGAGCTGATCAATTCTCGTTTGGCGCGTTTGTCGCAAGAACGTGGACTTTTGATGGGCGTGGGTTCGCAGCGAAAAGAACTGCAGGACTCGGCAGCCGCTCAAGAGTGGAAAAAAATCCGTCATCAGTCGCCACGTGCGAAGCTGATCGGAAATCTGGGCATTGCTCAGCTGATTCATTCTTCGACCGACCAGGTTCAGCGCCTGGTGGATTCACTGGAAGCCGTGGCCTTGTTTATTCATCTCAATCCTCTGCAAGAAGTTTTGCAGCCCGAAGGCACCACTGATTTCAAAGGTGGTCTGCAAGCTATCGCCAAAGCGGTGAAGGCCTTGAATGTGCCGGTGATTGTGAAAGAAGTCGGCTGCGGAATGTCGGTGGCGACGATGAAGCGCCTAGAAGAGGCCGGTGTGGCCGTCGTCGATGTCAGCGGATTGGGCGGAACTCACTGGGGTCGGCTGGAAGGCCTGCGATCAGATGAAGACAGTATTTACTTTAAAGCTTCACAAGTGTTCCGGGATTGGGGAATTCCCACTTTGGAAAGTCTCGCCCTGGGACGAGAGTGTCTTGTTAAAAGTCATGTCTGGGCTTCGGGGGGTGTTCGTTCCGGCCTGGATGCGGCAAAATTATTAGCAATGGGTGCTCAGGCAGTGGGGGTTGCAAAGCCGTTTTTAGAGGGCGCCCTACAGTCTGAAGAAGCACTTCATAAAATTTTGGATCAATTTGAATTTGAACTGAAGGTCGCGATGTTCTGTAGCGGGGTTGGCTCGGTCGGTGAATTTGCGACAAAGAAGGTATGGTCATGGAACTCGATTTAATTTCTGAAAAAATTCTGGCCTCACCAAATCTCGCCGATTTTTTCAAGGGATTCTCAAAGCTCAGCCGTGAAGAGCGTCTAAAAACTTTGGTTCGCGCCGGGATCTTGCAGTCGTCTGATGTGGATTATCTGCAAAAGGGCGGAATGAAAGATTTTGCGCTGGGTGAAAAGTTCATCGAAAACGTGATTGGTTATTTTCAACTTCCGCTGGGGGTTGCGACCAATTTCAATGTTGATGGGCGTGATTTTATTATTCCGATGGCGGTCGAAGAAACATCGATCGTGGCAGCGGCCAGCAAAACAGCAAAATGGATTCGCGAAAACGGATCGATTTCAACTCGTCTGATCGGTCAGGATATCATTGGTCAGATTCAGCTGGCGAAAGTCGCTGATTACGCTGCATTCGAGCGCAAGGTTTTGTCGCAGAAGCAGGCATGGATTGAAGTTTCAAATCGGGAAGTCGCTTTCGGGTTGGTTCGTCGCGGTGGCGGTGTCAAAGACTTGGTCGTGCGCCGAGTTCCGCGTGGTGATGGTCAAGATATGGCCGTGATTCATATTCACATGAATCCAGTCGATGCCATGGGTGCGAACATTATCAATCAAGTCTGCGAATTTTTGAAACAGCCGATCGAAGAGACCACAGGCCAGAAAGTCACCATGTGCATTCTCTCAAATCTCGTCGACACCCGTTTGACCGAAGCACAAGTCGTAATCGAGAAGATCGAGCCAGGCTTGGCGGAGAAAATTGAAGAAGCCTCTTTGTTTGCAATCAATGATCCTTACCGAGCCGCCACCAACAACAAAGGTGTGCTGAACGGAATGGATCCAATTCTCATTGCAACTGGCAATGACTGGCGTGCGGTCGAAGCGGGTGTTCACGCTTATGCAACCCGTGATGGACAGTATCGCTCGATTACCGAATGGAAACGCGATGGCCGGTTCCTGGTGGGAATATTGCGTGCTCCGATTATTGTTGGAACCGTTGGTGGCGTGACTACATTGCATCCGACAGCTTCGATGTGCCTTCGCATGTTGAAGGTCGAGTCTGCGGCCGAGCTGTCTCGAGTCGTGGCTGCCGTGGGACTTGTGCAAAATCTGGGTGCTTTGAAAGCTCTGACGACAGTCGGGATTATCGAAGGACACATGAAGTTGCATATTAAAAACCTCACGTTGGCCGCAGGCGCGGATGAGGCCGAGGTTCCATTTGTGCAAAAGAAGCTGGAAGAAATTCTAACGCTTAAGAAGCGCATTTCGCTGAGCCACGCCATTGACGTTCTGAAAGAATTGCGTGCGGGGCTTGTGCAGTGAAATTAGCCGAGTTGTCAGTGGCAGGTAAAACCTTTCTCGCCGGCGAGTATTTGGCTCTGACCGGTGGACCTGCTTTGGTGCTTTCGACCGAGCCCCGATTTCGTCTGCAGGTGTCTCGGGTTTCAAAAAGTCCCAATCCATTTCATCCAGAAAGTCCGGCAGGCAAGCTGTGGCTGATGGATTCTGAATTTTTCTCGCAGTATCAGCTGAAGTTTATCGATCCTTATCAAATCGGCGGTTTTGGGGCGAGTAGTGCGCAGTTCGCGCTTTTACATGCCTTTTACCAGTTGAAAGAAGAAGTCTTCGGCGAAGCCGAGAGATTCTTCGACTGGCATCAAATGCTGAAAGACTATCGAGCTCTGGGAAAAACGGAAGGCCAAACGCCCAGCGGTGCCGACATCGTCGGCGTTTGTGCTGGTGGAATCACCTGGTTTGATCGCAATAACGGAAAGCTTCAAACTTTTGCTTGGCCATTTGCTGAATTCGATTTTTTTGTCGCTCACACCGGAAAAAAACTGGCGACTCACGAGCATCTGAAAGCTTTGCCGGAATTTTCGGTACAAGGTTTTGAAGAAGCCATGGGCGAGATTCAAAGAGGTTTGAGCCATCTTAAATTCGACAGTTTCGTCAAAGGTCTGCGCATGTACCGACGCCTGCTCACCGAAAAAGGCTGGGTGGCCGAGCACACGGCTGAAAAGCTGAAGATCTTGGATGCGGACGAGCGAGTGCTATTCGCAAAAGGTTGTGGCGCCATGGGATCGGACGTGATTTTAGTTTTGTGTGAAAAGTATCATTCCAAAGAAGTTCAAAGTCTTTTGTGGGCGAACGAGCTGCAGGTGATTGCAGACAGTTCGCAACTGGGACAGGGTTTGCAAATTCGAAATCTCAGCCAGCCGGAGTTGACGCTATGATCGTTGAATGCTCAGCACCTTCGAATATCGCTTTGATCAAATACATGGGAAAGATCGACACGAATGAGAACCGTCCGACCAATAGCTCCTTGTCGTGGACCATGGAAAGCCTGCGCAGTCATGTGCGCCTGACGCTGAAAAAAGGTCCGCAGCAAAGTAAAGCTGATGAATGGTCTCCTTTGAAGGGCCCGGGGCTTTTGCCAATCGAGATGAACGAGAAATCTGTCACGCGTTTTTTGCAGCATCTTCGAAATCTCAAAGCGGAATTCGGAATTGAAGATTACTTTCATGTTCAATCGGCCAATAATTTTCCGAACGATTGCGGACTTGCCAGCTCGGCTTCCAGCTTTGCGGCACTGACCAAGGCTGCTTTTGAAATGTTCGAAAAATTGGGAAATAAAAAGATTCAAGAGTGCTCGGTCATTGAGATGGCCGATCTTTCTCGTAAAGGCTCGGGAAGTTCTTGCCGCTCTTTCTTTGGTCCTTGGTCTTTGTGGTTTCAAGCCGGCGTCCGGCCACTGGAATTTCCGATGCACGGTCTTTTGCATCAAGTGATCATCGTGGAAAGCGGCGTGAAGGCCGTTTCTTCCAGCGAAGCGCATAAACGTGTGCCAAGCAGCCCTTTGTTTTTGGGCCGGGCGGAGCGGGCCGAGCGCAGACTGGCCAATCTGATGGAACTTTTGCGCCAAGGTGTGGAAGCGCCTGAGAATTGGCGAGGCGCCTATGAGATCATCTGGGATGAGTTCTGGGACATGCATTCGCTGTTTGAAACTTCGAATCCGCCATTCACCTATATGACGCCTCAAACTCATCAAGTTTTGAAGTATCTGGAAGACATCTGGAAAACGCGTCACGATGGTCCTTGGGTGACCATGGATGCGGGCGCCAATGTGCATGTTTTGTATCGTGCAGATCAAACGGCTCTGGCTCGGGAAATTCAAGAGCATTGGTCTCAGAAATTGAAAGTTTTCGATTCGGAGCCCAAGAAATGAAACAAGCCTTGAAGCTTGCGAATTTTGAAACGCGGGTTCCGGGGAAATGGATCCTGGCGGGCGAGCATTCTGTTCTGCGCGGCAGTCCGGCTTTGGTTTTCCCTCTGAAATCGCGAAGTCTGATTTTGCAGTTCCGGCCTCAGCCGGGACTTCCGTTGCAGTTGGAATTAGACGGCGAGCACGGACCTGAAATGCATGTTCTGTTTTGGAGCGTGCTGGAGCGGGCTTGCGAAAACTGTCAGATCTCTCGCGATCAAATTACCGGAGTTTTGCAGTTATCAAGCCAGATTCCCATCGGAGCGGGGCTTGGCGCCTCGGCGGCTTTGTGTGTGGCGATCGGTCAATGGTTTCAGGCGATGGATCTGATTCCTCAAAGTGATGTCTACGAGTTTTCAAGAAATCTGGAAAATCTTTTTCACGGTGAATCCAGCGGTGTCGACATCGCGGTGGCACTTTCGAAAGAAGGGCTGAGATTCACGCGAGCCGGTGAGAGATCGGCACTGCAGCTTCAGTGGAAGCCGCAGTGGTATGTTTCCTATTCGGGAAAGCGCGGAGTCACGCTTGAGTGCGTGAACAAAGTGAAGGCTTTGATCGCAAGCTCTCCGGATGTCGGTCAGAAAATTGATCAGGATATGCGTGCGTCTGTTGAAATGGCGGAAAAGGCATTGCAGCTGCCAGAATCAGAAGGTCTTCAGATGATGAAGCAGTCCATGGATCTGGCCTGCAGCTGTTTTGATCGCTGGGGTCTTACTGTGCAGACGCATGTTCAATGGCTTTCCGATAACGGAGCTTTTGCTGTGAAACCGACGGGTTCAGGTGATGGCGGCTATGTGCTAAGCCTTTGGCAGAACACGCCTCCAGCTGAGATCGCCAAAGATCTGATCCCTTGCTTTTAAATTCCTGAAAAAAAACGGCTGTTAGTTGGCGGGATCGATAGCGAAGGGATCCCAGAACACTGTTCGCGGTTTTTTCAAACCCGTTCTTTCCTTAAAGTAGTTATCCAATTCGCGCAGTGATTTGTGAAACCCCAGTTTCAGCATTTCGTCGTAGGCTGCTTGCGCGGTCCAGGACTCGGTTTCCACTCGGTGAAGACCGATCATCATGCCAGTGCGGTCTTCGCCGTGCTTGCAATGGATCAGAATCGGGTAGCGAGTTTGATCACGCAAAAGCTCCAGAATTTGGTTCACTTTGGCGTCGTCTGGGCGGCTCCAAGAGCTGGTCGGAAACGAGTTGTATTCGATGCCTAGATTTTTAGCCCAGCCGGATTCTTTTTTGACGTTGGATGCCGAGTCTTCAAGGTTGATGATTGTTTTCAGACCGTATTTCGTCTTCAAATCCTTAAGACCTTTTTCCGTCGGGCGGCCCGAGCGAAGAACGCCGGGGCCCACTTCTCGAAAGGCTGGCAGGTCGTCCGCCGCCCAAGTGGTGGCCGACAAAGCGATGATCAAAGCCGAGAAGAAGAAGAATTGAATTTTCACGACAAGCCTCC
>CBIHPB010000224.1:0-6193 GCA_966211485.1 uncultured Bdellovibrio sp. | reverse complement strand
CAATACCCGCTGCGCGGATATCGACGGCATATTCGTCGAAATTCTTAAGCCCATTGTTGTTCCTCCTACAAACGCACTGTTTGTGTTGCTTCGTTCATTCCTTTAATGAACGTTGTTAGTAATTTGTTTGTTGGAGTGGGTTCGCATCGAAGGAGGGGTGACTGTCCCTCCCTCGCGGAACTTAAGAAGAACTCTCTTACAGGCGGGTCGTTCGGTTTGACTGCTGAACGGGGCCTTTGGGATCGCTTTTCATTTCCAACGTGTTCACAGAACTTCTCGGCGAAGGTCCAGGAAACTTAAGGACCAAGGTCCAGTCCAGTTTATGACGCCGCGCGTCTTGTTGATGAAATGATTCGATTAAGCGGTGAATAAAAATTTTCAAATTTTTTTCGAGAGTCTCATTTTGAACTAGACCTTAGGCGGATACGAGCTAGACCTCGGGGCCCTTCAAGGCTGCCAAACATCACACAACCCAAACGACTGACGAAATAAAAAAACCCCGTGGTTATGCTCCACGGGGTTCGAGCGCCCGCCCTTTTGGAAACAAGTGACAATAAAACCGATCATGAAAATGATCATAAAAAATAGAATTGAATGTGTTGGATAGGTTCGCTTGACCGCAGCTACGCGATCAAACGAATAACATTGCCGGGAAAACGATTGGCCTCGTTCAACACGGCAATCTGATATTGCTGCATGGCTTGATTGCGATACATTTCGCTGGTCGCCTGCGCAATATTCGTGTCCGCGATTTTCGAACGCGCCCCTTCCAAGGCCTCAATGTGGATCGAAGCATTGTTCACCGTTGAATTCAAACGCGAATCGATCGCGCCAAAGTTCGCACGCGCCGTCGCGATTTTGCCGATGGCATCGTCGATATTCTCCAGCGAATCCCGTGCATCGCTGCGACTGGAAATGCTGATCGAATCAACTCCCAGCTCTCCCGCTCTGGTATTGGTATCCGCTTTGTATTTAATGATGTTTTCTTCGCCTTTGTAGGCGCCGACTTGGAATTCATACTCTCTCGTATCGCCCGACAAAAGTTTCTGCGAGCCAAACTGAGTTGAAACCGCAATACGATCCAGTTCCTCCTGCAGCTGTACGAATTCAGCACCTAGCAGATCTCTTTCTGTGTCTGAGAAAGTATCGCTGGCGGCCTGAATCGCCAACTCACGCATACGAATAAGGATGTTGTTTTGTTCAGACAAGCCGCCCTCGGCGACTTGAATAAAGGACTGCGCATTTTCCGCATTCATGCGTCCAGCCTTTGCGCCAGCCAACTGACCACGCAAGTGTTCCGCGATGGAAAATTCGGCCGAGCTTTCATTTGGATTGTCGAAGCGATTGCCGCTGGCAAGCGCCTTCATAGATCCTTCAGTCAGTCTTTGCGACAGACCGATCTGGCGTTGAGCAGCGATGCTCGCCAGATTTGTATTAATACGCAATCCCATATGGCCCCTCTTTCCATCTCAACCTGAGACAAGACGAAGGTCGCCCCACAGATACGAATTTCAAAACTTTTTAAGCCCCGTTCAGCAGTCACTCTTCTTTTCGACGCTTTGCGTTAAAACTTGAGGATGATTTGAGTTTTTCCAATCTTGAGTCAAAGAACTCAAACTTTCGTCTCAGTCTGATCAAGCCCTAATTGGTTGGCGAAAGAAGTCCCAAATCAAGCCCTGGACCTTCAAAACTGAAGAGGGCTGGAGAATGCCGAGGCGACTCTGGAAACCGAGGATAAGCGCGCTCCTTGCGGATTCGAAGTGCTGTCTCGCCCTGCACCCGGTAATAGGTCAGCTTCTGATCCGTATCCGCCAAACTCAAGGCTCGAAACGGATTGCGCGGATCATTCCAGTGCAGCGAGCCCGTGAAAAAATCAAATCGATGAGGACCTTTGATCGCCTCACCCGTATCTCGCACAATAAAAAATCCCGAGTGGATCTCACCATTGGGAAGTTTGGCACCTAGGACTTTCGGAATGTAGATCACACTCCCCGGCTTCCACACACTCAAGTCAGCGGCCACTGTGTGGAAAGGGTCCAAACAAACTGACCCGACACCATAACCAAACACACAGCCATCTTTCGGAATTTCAAAAAAGACATAATGACCGTTGCTGGTACCCTGATAATTGAACGAACGGATTTTCCCGGCTCGCTGAACCTGACAAGATCCCTCCATCGCGCAGATCTTTAAAGTCGTCGAGCAAACCTTCATCAACTCGACACCGCCTTTGCCACGAAGGCTGGTCCACTTTTCAGTTTTGCAGTTGTTTTCCTCGTCACGAATCAGAGGATGGAAATAGATACTGGGACTGAGCTCCGCTCGCGACGCGAGATCATCGTTTGCAAGAACTTCCTCCAGCATCACCGGCTCTTCTTCAAGTCCCACTTCCGAGGATTGAAAACCCCGCGGACCACATGCCGCTAGAACCAAACCCAGCAAAAGACAGACCCAATTGAATCGAGCTGCCACAAAGCCCCCATTCCTGAGCCCATTAAAGATCAGTTCTTGATTCAATGAAAGTCAGAACAAGCCCGCAAAGAAATGTATTTTGATGCCAGCTTGGGAGGGATGAAATTCAAGTTAAGAGAAAACTCAGGGGAAATTTACAGGAACAGTTTTCACACTGCCAAAATTCGTCCATTCTCTATACGAGTTATTTTTTGCGCCAGCACGTCGAGATCGCGCTCGTCATGTGTGATCAGCAAGGCTGGAACTTTTGTTTCAGATAACAGTTGTTTGAGAAAATTTCGAGCCTCGCCCCGCAGAGATTCATCGAGGGCCGAGAAGGGCTCGTCTAAAAAAAGCATGCGTGGAAAAGACATCAACGCACGTGCGAGTGCCACACGTTGTTTTTCTCCACCCGAGAGAAGCTCGGCACGGCGATCAATAAAGCTGTCGAGATGCAGGACTTGATTTAATCTTTGAAAACGATCCTGAGCCTGGCTCGCTGCAATCTTTCTTGCTTTCACCGGAAAGAAAATATTTTGCCGAGCTGACAAATGCGGGAACAAATCCAGCGACTGAAACACAACTCCCAGTTTTCTTTCAGGTGTTGAAATTTGTGCGAGATCTTCCGCTCCCCAAGTCCATTTCAATCCGGGACACTCTTCCAATCCCAGGAGCACTCGAAAGACCGAGGTCTTTCCCGAACCCGAAGGGCCCCACAGTGCCGTCACGCCCTCATCCAAAATTTCCCAGCGGGGAATTTGGATTTCGAAGCCATCATATTTTTTGTTCAAGTGCTCGACGACAGACATAAGCCAATCCCCAAAAAAAGAGAAAACAAAAAGCCCCAAGACAAATCAAAACACCCGTCAGCGACAAGGCCGACTGCAAACGGTAACTGGACATCAAAGATTCGATCAACAAAGAAAGACTGACCGATCTCCCCATCAGAATTTTTCCCAATGCAAAATCTCCCAAGGCCCAAAGACTGGCAACTCCTGCGACTTGCCCCAAGGGCTTCAGCATCTGAGGCAGGACAATTTCCGTGAAGATCAATCCGCGCGATGCCCCCATGGTTTCAGCGACCAGGATTTGGTCCTGCAAACCAGAAAGCTCCTGATCCCATCCCCAGCGATAGAGTGTCGAAAAAATCAGATAAGAAAATCCAACGACCCACTTGATTTGATTCCACGGCTCTTCATTGGAAAAAAAGAACAATAGCGAAAATCCAAGCAAGGCCGTGCTGGGCGAGACAACTCCGCGGATTAATCGGCCCACCAAACGATCCCGGATATTCCACGCCGATAGCAAAAGCAAAACAGCCGTCAGAAGACCCACACTGATCGCAAACATCAAACTAAACGGCAGTACTTCAACGGCTTGCTCCCAAAGACCGGGGATGCGCTGAACTTGCTCCCAGCCGATCACCGCTTGAATCACAAAGTAAATCAAAGGCGCGCAACAATAGAAGGCCAAGGCCAGTGCGCCGGTGCGACTGCGAAACAAAGGTAAAGCTTCGCTGCGGCCGAAAAGTTTTCGTCGCGCCTCGAATGGCAGATAAGAAATCAGTAAGATCAATCCCAGCTGGATAAAAGAAAGGCTCAGCGCCTGTCCCCAATCACCCGAGATGCGGATCTTTTCATAGATCAAAATCTCAAGCGTGGTGGATTCCCCCCCACCGACCACCATCGGAACCGAGAAGCTGCTAAAGCAAAGAACGAAGACAAATAAAAAAACCGACATCAGATCCCGCTTGGCCATCCCAACCAGCGAGCGCAATAATAAAAATCGAGAGGCCCCTTCGACATAAGCGGCCTCAATCAGAGGACGCATTTTGCTGTCGACAAGATTTTTGAGCAGCAAGGCAACTAGGCCCGCATTGATCAGAACATGAATCAATACCACCGCCAGCAATCCCACCGGAAATGGATCGACAAAATTCATCGTGATCAAAATCACAAATAGCGGCGGCAGAAGACTTGGCAAAATCAGCAGAACCTCAAAGACCTGACGAAGCCATGGATTTAGTTTCTCCTGCAACCGGAAAAAACCAAGGCACAGCCAAAAGCCAGCGACGATCGAACCCAGCGCGCTCCACAATGCCTGCCAGAATGAATTCTTCAGCGCCCACCAGAACTCGGGCGCATCGATGCTTTGGACAATTCCAAACTTAGCGGCGAGAAAAAAATATGGAAAAAACAAGAAGAGGAAAAAGAAAAGAAGAAGAGTCGGCGACTGAAAACGGCGCGAGCTCAATTAGTCCCCTCGGCGCAGTGCCGCCCATTTTTTCTGAATGCGCTCGCGATCCACGATGGATGGAATGACCGCAAGCTCGGTCATTTTGTAATTGGGAACCGAAGCGAAGACCGTGCCTTCACGCACGCCTTTGATCACGGGGAACATATAATTCTTCTCCATGATCGTCTTCTGTCCTTCTTTCGACAAAATTAAAGCCAAAAATCTTTCGGCCAGTTCGCAGTTCTTACAAGTTGTCGGAATCCCCGCGAACTCGAACTGGGCTGGATGACCCTCTTGCAGATCCAGCGCCACTACATCCGTCGATTTGTCTTCGATCAGATGATAGACCGGCGAGGTCACATAAGAATAAGTCATTTTCACTTGCGCTTTTTGAAACAGACCATAAGCCGTCGACCAGCTAGGCGCATAGGAATGCAGCTGCTGATTGAAATCTTTCAAAAAGTTAAAGGCCTTCTCTTCACCCTTCAGTTGAATCAGCCAAAGCAAAAACTGCAAACCGGGCGAGCTTGTGCGCGGATCTTCCAAAACGATTTGCCCCTTGAGCTCGGGCTTCATCAAATCGTTCAGACTTTTCGGAAGCTCTTTGAATTCGGATTTGCGAACCACAAACGTCAGCAAGCTCCAGTCATAGGGAATCAAATGACTGCGGGAAAGAACAGGTCGAACCATCTCTTCAAAGTCATAATCTTCCAGATTCAGTTTTCGCCATTCAAGGCCCTGCTGAGCCAGTTCCAAATCGTATTGGTCAAATCCCAAAACGACATCTGCGCCACCGGTTCGGCCTTCGGACTTCAAACGCTGCAATAAAATCGTCGCATCCGCCCCGTCTTGAAACTCGACTCGGCATTCGCAGGTCTTTTCAAAACTTTCTTTCAGCCAAGGACCTGGGCCCCATTGAGCGATAAAGCTGGAAGAGGCGAAAACTTTCAGAACCGGTTTGCTATCTTGCTCGGGACGCGCATTTTTCTTCAAGACGATAGCCGCAAATAGCCCACCGAAGACCACGATGACAAAAATCAAAAAATTCTTCATGCTTTACCACCAGATTCCGCGACGGCGCTTGAAGAAATAGTAGTCAAAGCCCAAACAGCGGCCGGCACCAACCCATGCCATCATGAAATGGATGGCGACAAAGGTTTTATAAAGATCTTCAAACTGAGGACCCGAGAATACCAAAAGATAAAACGACAGCGCCATTCCCAGCAAAGCCACCGGACGGACCACATAGCCGAACAGGTAAGAGATCGCGATCGCGAACTGCACACCTAAAATGATAAACGCAAAAATCTGCCACTGCGGGATCACAACACTTTCCAAGAAAACACGATACCACTGTGGAATCTGCAAACTGGGCAGCGCTTCGGAAATCTGATCGGCCAAACGCGGGCGCAACAGGTAATCGCCTTTGAAGTTCAGCAACGCTTGATTCAAATAATAATAGCCGAGGAAAACTCGAAGAAAAGAAATCGGCAGCAAGTGTCCGACG
>CBIHPB010000223.1:0-6203 GCA_966211485.1 uncultured Bdellovibrio sp. | reverse complement strand
CTTTTGTTTTTTGTGGACCTTGTTTTGGTAGGAGGGCTTCGGCCGGAGTACCTGCGTCCTGCAATCGGGCCTCTTCGCCGGCCCGAACCCGCGAATCGCTGGGCGTCCTGCCCAGCGATTCAAAGTATTTGGGAGATTTTCGGTGATCTGCGCTTCGCTGGATCTTGCGATATATTGGTCTTCAACTCAATGTCCCTGTCTTTTCTTTTTCCCCATCCATATCGAGCCGGTGAGCAGGATGCTCAGCGGCCCGCGGGTTCGGGGCGCGATAGCCCCGATTGCAGGACGCATGCACTTCATGACGATGGTTTAATTAATAGCTAGCTAGAATGCCTCTTCGGAAGCCTGACAACAAATCTCGTGAACTTGTTCTCCCGATCCAACTCCAAAGTCCCACTGTGATCCTCTATGATCCCCTTCGAGATACTGAGACCTAAACCAGTTCCTTGCCCCATTTTTTTGGTGGTGAAGAATGGCTCAAACATCTTGTCGCTGATGGCAGTCGGAATCAGCTCGCCATTGTTTTCAACCGAGACTTCGACTTTGCTTCCCAGATCTTTGACTTCCACCCGGATCCACGGGTCTTTCACAGTGCAAGTGGCATCGAAGGCATTGGTCAGCAGATTCAGGAAAACTTGTGACAGGGAAATCTCGCGCCCTTCGACTTCAAGCTGTGGGAAGTGATCCAGTTTCAGCTCGATCTGTGCATTCTTGAATTTTTCTCGGCAAAAAGAAAGTGTGTCTTCCACCGCTAGATCCAAACGAAATGGCAGAAAGGGGTCACGGCTGCCATCGCGTGAGAAGGACAGAAGGCCGCGGATGATTCCGGCAATTCGGTCTGTCGTTTTTTGCACGCGTTGGATTTGATGGCGAAGCTGCTCGGGTGCGCCGGCTGTCGCCAGTAACGAGCGGTTCATCTGCTCGGCACTCATGTGGATAATCGTCAGAGGTGTGTTGATCTCGTGGGCGATGGCGCCGGCCATCTGGCCGAGGGTAGCCATTTTGGCTGCGTACTCGGCACGGGATTTTTGTCGGATCGCCTCTTCTTGGGCCTCTTGCAAATTCTGAATGGCATGTACGAGATTTTCTTTTTCGACTTGCAGGGCCTCTTCAATTTCATAGCGTCGGATCATGTTCTTCAAAAACTGTCTCGAACTGCCAACTACGTACAAAGTAAAAATCGGAAGAATAAACGCCAAAAGCTTCACGCTGTGATGGGACTGGTGGTGCAACACCGTCATCGTTGTCAGTGGAACAATCAACACCAAAACCAAATAGATCAACTGCAAAGCTGGCGACAAAGCCACCGACGAGATTGAGGCCGCCGCGTATGCAAAGAGAATAATCTGTGTGAACAGTAAAGTGTTATCCGATGCATTTGGATCGGTCAGGGAAATTAAGGCCAGCCAACCGGCAAAGAAGGCGTTCAAGACGATTAGGACTTGATGTGTGCGATAATGCTTTAAGAACTGCTCGCGAGAAAATCCCAAGATCCAATTGGCATGGCGCCAGCGGACCAGTCCAATGGCAAAAATAATCACGGCGGAAATTTGAAATGCCAAAATGCGATCCGGAGAGTCGACCAATGGAAAGAAAAACAGAACGGCAGCAGATAATGCAAATCCCAAGGCCGCGGATGGACTGCGTGTGCAGATGTCATACTTCAAATGGAAGGTCACGTTTTCAGTCCGTGAAGGTGCCCAAGTCCACATACTTAAAGAAACGCTAGCACCCATAAAAGGACGGGTCAAAGCTTGCATATCTGGGGTCGGTCGACGACCCTAAGAATCCATGAAGTCGCTGATCATCTTATTTTCGTGGACTGTTTTGTGGCCTTTGCTGTCGCCGACGACAAGTTGGGCTGTGTCGCCAAAGCTGGTGGTGCTGGGAGATTCGTTAACAGAAGGTTACGGAGTTGCCAGAAGTTCGGCCTTTCCCGCTATCTTAGAAAAAAACATCAAATCGGCTGGGAAAGATTGGACCGTCATCAATGCCGGCATCAGCGGGGCGACGACAGCCAGCGGACCTTCTCGCATGCGCTGGCAGCTGAAAAGTAAACCGAAGATGATTATTTTGGCTCTTGGGGCCAATGATGGATTGCGCGGACTGAATCTGGCCAGCACGGAAAAAAATTTGTCGGATACCATTGAGATTGCTCAGAAAGAGAAAATCGAAATCGTGCTGGCGGGGATGATGCTGCCGCCGAACTACGGCGCTCAATACACCAAGGATTTTCAGGCGATCTACAACAAGCTTGCAGTGAAATACAAAATTCGAAAAATTCCATTTTTGCTCGAGGGCGTGGCAGGCAATCCTAAGCTGAACCTCGCCGATGGAATTCATCCCAACGAAAAAGGTCACGAGATCATTGCCGATCACGTTTACAAGGCCATTCAGGATCTTCTATGAGTTTGAAACTTCAGAACGTTATTAAAACTTATCAACAGGGCGAGTCCGAGATTCAGGTTCTAAGGGGGCTCTCCACGGAAATCAAAAATTCCGAAATCGTCGCGATCATCGGGCAGTCCGGAAGCGGGAAGTCCACTTTGCTCAGTCTCTTGGCAGGGCTGGATCGGCCTAGTTCGGGACAGATCTACGTTGCCGGTCAGGAAATTTCCAGCCTCAGCGAGCAAGAGATGACGGCTTTCCGCGGACGCAAGATTGGGATCGTCTTTCAACAGTTTCATTTGCTCCCCCATCTCACAGCGATGGAAAACGTGATGTTGCCGCTGGAGATCTGGGAGGAGGCCAATCGTGAAGCTCGCGCACAAAAAGTGCTTGAGCAAATGGGCCTTGGACATCGTCTGCATCACTTTCCCAGCCAAATGAGCGGCGGCGAATGCCAGCGGGTTGCCATCGCGCGCGCCTTGGTCGTCAATCCGGAAATCTTGCTGGCGGACGAGCCCAGTGGAAATCTAGATACGCAAACCGGGCGCAAAGTGATGGACGTTTTCTTCGACGTGGTCCGTGCCAATCGGGTGACCACGGTTTTGGTGACACACAGTGAAGCTTTGGCGAGGTCCTGCGACCGCCAGCTGGTACTTGAAAACGGAATTCTGTGATGAAACTGAAAATCTGGCGCTGGGCCGCCCGCGAGATTCGAAATCAGATGAAGTTCAGTTTGTTCTTTGTCTTGAATCTCAGCATTGGGTTGATGGGTTTTCTTTGTCTCGATGCTTTTAAGACCTCTTTGAATCAAAGTTTCCAGGACAACGCTCGCGCCAACCTGGCTGCCGATGTGGCGATGAGTGCCCGACGCATGATGGGCGATGATGAAATTCAAAAAGCCAAATCGGTTTTGGGCTCACAGGCTCAGGAGGGGCGAACCTGGGAATTCTTTTCGATGGTTTCCACCGGACAGGCTTCGCGATTGGTTCAGATCAAAGCTGTCGATTCCGGTTATCCACTTTACGGCGAGCTGAAAATTGAAGCGGATGGAAAAGTTCAAAGCCTTCAAGGACAGCTTTTGAATCAATCCCGAATTGCATGGGCCTATCGGGAATTGCTGGCCCAGCTGGGTGTGAAAGTCGGTGATGACATTTTGATCGGCGGTGAAAAATTTCATCTCGCCGGAATCGTCAAAGAAGATCAGACCCAAGGTTTTCGAATGGCCTCGATTGCGTCGAAGATCTATGTTGGCCTTGAGCCCATTCAGCGCTCGGCCTTGCTGGGCCCCGGAGCGACCGTCACTGACACGATTTTGTTTCGTGTGCCGATGACCGAAGATCCGGTTGCGGCCACGGTCAAGATCAAGCGCCAAATCGAAGACCCAGGCGTTCAAATCGAAAGTTTTCAGTCTTCGGCCGAAGATTCGGGCCGTGCGCTGAAGTATCTGTCGGATTATTTAGGATTGGTTTCTTTGGTCGCACTTTTTTTGGCAGCGTTGGGTTCCGCCTACCTGTTTCGAAGTTTCATGTTTTCGCGCTTTTATCAAATTTCGATTCTCAATGCTTTGGGACTTCCAAAAAACGAAGCACAAAGAATTTATCTGATTCAACTTTTGATTTTGGGCTTGGGTTCCTCATTGGTCAGTATGTTGGGCGCGACTTTGATGCTTCCGGTATTAACTGGCGTGTTGCAGGAATTTATTCCGGTCACTTTCGCGGTCTCTTTGCCTTGGAAGACGATGGGCCTCGCCCTGATGATGGGGGTTATGGGAAGTCTGCTGGTGGGTTGGCCGTTTTTGAAGCCGACCGAGCGTTTGCAGACTTCGCAGCTTTTGCAAGAGGGCAACGAAGTTCGGGTTCCGGTCAAGTGGCAGGATTTTCTGTGGTTCCTTCCAGCCGTCGGACTTTATTGGTGGCTGAGTATTTGGCAGGCGAAATCACCGACCGTCGGTTCCCAGTTTGCCGGAATTTTTCTGGGCTCTATGGCGATTTTGTGGGGCGTGGGTTGGGTGATGTTGCGTGTGATGGCCTGGCTGAAACCTCGCAGCCCCTGGTATCTGCGGCAGGCTCTGTTGTCTTTAAGCCGTCGTAAACTTTCAAGCCTGGCAGTCGTTGTATCGCTGGGTCTGGGAACTTTATTGATGAATCTTCTACCACAGCTGAAAGTCAGTCTGAAACAAGATCTGGTGGCACCGGAGAACATGAAACTGCCTTCACTGTTTATGTTCGATATTCAGGACGATCAACTGTCGGATCTGCAAAGTTTTTTGAAAGCCCGAAATCTCGAGCTTCAAAATCCATCAGCCTTGGTGCGAGCCCGCATTCTGAAGGTGAACGGCGAGGACTATGAACGGGCTCAGACGAACACCGGCTTTCAAAGCCGGGAAGAAGAAAGCAAAATGCGATTTCGAAATCGCGGTGTGAATCTGACTTACCGCGAACGCCTGACCGAATCCGAAACGCTGAAAGAGGGACGCGATTTTTCCGGACGTTACGATGAAGCGTCGGGAAAGCCAGTCGAACTTTCCGTCGAGCAACGATTTGCCGAGCAGATGGGATTTCACATAGGCGACAAGTTGCTTTTCGATATTCAGGGCGTGGAAATTTTGGGGCAGATTGTAAATTTCCGCACGGTGAAATGGAATTCGTTTCAACCCAATTTTTTTATTCAGATGCAGACGGGCGTTCTTGAAGACGCTCCGAAAACTTTTCTGGCATCAATAGCGGCCCTGGGGGCGGATCAAGTTTTAAAATTGCAAAACGAGATGGTGAAGCAGTTTCCAAATGTGTCGATGATTGACGTGGCCCGCTTGATCGAAAAGCTGGTCGAAGTCACCAATCAGATGAGTTGGTCGCTAGAGCTGATGGCCGCACTTTCGTTGTTTGCAGGTTTCGTCGTTCTTTTTTCAATTGCCAACTACGAAGTGCGTCGCCGCAGCTGGGATCTGAATATGCTGAAAATTTTTGGTGCCACTCGAAAGTCCTTGTTTCGCTATCTGATGTTTGAATTTGGTCTCTTGGGTTTTCTGTCGGCTTTTTTTGGTTCGATTCTAAGCCTCGGAGTCAGCTTCCTGATTTCAAGCCTGCTTTTCGAGGGAACGTACCAGTTCACACTGACTTGGCCGATCTTCAGTTTGTTCCTGGTCACGGCGCTTTCGATTGCGATCTTGTGGGTGGTTTCCCGCAAGGTTGTTCAAGAAAGACCTTCGGAAATCCTGCAGCAGAAATAGCTGGCTCGGATTTCATTTCTTGTGTAGGACTGAGGGGATGAAACCCTCTTCCCTGGAACAAGCTGTGGACCGTCTGAAGGCTGGTGACGTTGTCGCTATGCCGACAGAAACTGTCTATGGTTTGGCTGCGCGAATCGATTTCGACGTGGCGGTGAAGAAAATTTTCTCGGTGAAGAAGCGTCCGTTTTTCGATCCGTTGATTGTGCACGTTTCCTCAAAGACCATGGCTTATCCTTTGACCACCGACTGGAACCCGCTGGCCGATTTTTTGGCCGAGCATTTCTGGCCAGGTCCACTGACCTTGGTGCTGCCGAAATCCGATGCAGTCAATTCCTTGATCACCTCGGGGCTTCAGACAGTAGCATTGCGAATGCCGAAACACAGCGTGGCCCTCAGTCTGATCGAAAGAACGGGCGTGGCGCTGGCGGCCCCCAGCGCCAATCGTTTTGGTCGAACCAGTCCGACGACAGCTCAACATGTGGCGGACGAATTTCCGGATGAAAATCTTGTAATCCTGGATGGCGGCCCTTGTGAAGTCGGTCTTGAATCCACCGTGCTTTTGATCGAGCGCACTCAGAACCAGAAC
>CBIHPB010000222.1:0-6221 GCA_966211485.1 uncultured Bdellovibrio sp. | reverse complement strand
GCAATATTCTTTACTGGAAGCCTCGTCTGCGAAGTCCTTACTTTTCTGAACAGTTTCATTTGTACGGTGAAGATTTGGAATTTCATTTTCGTCAAAGCAAAGGTCAGCGAAAAATTTATATCACAAGCCAAGCTTTTGTGTGGCACGAGCAGCCGGGTTCTTGGTTGCGATTTGTGAAAAAGATATTTTTCTATGGGACATCTCAGACGCAACTTCTGAAACTGCACCCGTCCAGCGTCTCCAATCCGCGCCTGCGGGTTCTATTTGGTATTCTTTCATTGTTGGCGCTGGGTTTTGCTCTTCCATGGAATTGGATGGCCGTTATTCTTGTCATGCTTATCGCGGTCGCCGGATTTGTGCTTGTGATAGAGATGTTGAAAGCGCGCGAGTTGACTCATGGATTTGAGTTGGCGTTTTCGCTGTCATTGATTGTGATATCTTATTTTTTGGGTCAGGTCTCGGGGTTGTTACTGCCACTGAGTCGAATTCCGCAGGATTCAAATGCGAACCTATAGATTTGAATTTTCAGACGATCCAGAAGTCTTGTCCCGTCGCCTAGGCAAGATTCAAGGCAGTGAAGCTCAGCGAGTGATCGTGACAGGTCATGCTGGAGCTCCGCCTCGAGAGCTTGCTGGTGAATTGATTTGGGCCTGGGAGGGCACGCCGGATCAAGATCGACCGCCAGGATGGGATGAATATCATCTTCTTCTGAAAAACCCGCAGCAAGTCCGGCCCATGGATTTAACAGCCGAATCCATCTGGGTGATTCAGCCGCAAACATCTGGAGACCGAAAAAGATGGCTGCATTTTCTAAAAGAAGTCCCGCCCGAACTGTTAAGCCAGGTGTACATCGAGTTTGAACCCTGGAGCGAAGCACGTCCACATTTGCTGACCGTGAATGAAGTCGTCAGTTTTTTGTATGAACTTCGCCATCATATTCCAAGCTGGAAACCATCTCGAAGACCGGGCGTCGAGATATGGGATCACCGAATTTCGAATTCTTTCGAGCTCGAGTCTTCGCGGTGGAGTGAAAAAGAATTTGGAACATTGAAGGAAGTTCCGGTCATTTCAGTCGTCATTCCAAGTTTCAACAATAAATACTTTGTCCAAAATGTGATCTCACACTTGGCCCAGCAGGATCTGGCATTTGAAAAATACGAAGTAATTGTTGTTGATGATGGCGGAGCCGATCAAACGTTGAGCTATATTGAACTGTTTGGAATTCCGAAGGGCCTTCAGCTTCGCTACATTTATTGGCCAAGACCCCAAGCTCGATCCCGAGGCGACACCTTTTTCCGCGCTGGTCTTTGCCGGAACTTGGGTGTGCGTCTTTCGCGTGGCAACTCTTTGGTCTTCTTGGATTCGGATATGTTGGTGCCGCCGACATTTTTATCGACGGTTCTAAAAGAGCTGTCACAGGCGGACGTTTTGCAATTTCCAAGGGCCCATATTCGTCAGGAAAAAAGCAACGGACAAACGAGATATGAAAATGTCGAGCCCAGAGATGCCTACATCGAAGAGGAAGAGTACTGGAGACCGTTTTTCGATGCCCCGGATTGGATGAAGCTTGAGAAATTTTGGAAGTATACCTGCACCTATGGACTGGCCATGCGAAAGAGAGACTTTCTGGATGCAGGACGATTTTGCCGGACCTATGTTTCCTATGGATTCGAAGACACAGAACTGGGATACCGGTTGGCGCGGATGGGAAGACGTTTCAAAGTTGTTCCGCTTCAGCTTTTGCATCTGACCTCATACTCGACATCAGAATATCAATTTTCAAAAAAGAAACGGCATCTCTTGTTGCGAAGAACGGCCAAGCAGTTTTTTCTCAACACGCTGGAGATCGAAAACTTTCATCATTTGCAAAGTTTCATGTCAGGCGAAAGAAGCACATGGCTGCGGCTTAAAAAAGCTCTCGATTTTCGAGGTAGAAACAAATCTTTTGGTGATAGCCAATAAGACCGCGCCGAATCCGTGACCATTTGGATGTCGCCCGATTTTGATCAACAAACTGTCGATTGAAAAAGCGCATGTAAAAATCTTGATACTTATTGCGATGAAAATCCGCTGATGAAATCCACGGACCTTCAATAAACAGACCTTCGCGAACCAGTCTTGAATGGGTCTGTCCCTGCAAAGTCGCCTTTCGGGCTAAAATGCCGGGGCTCAGATGCGGCGAGTGCTCGGCCTCAGCCGGAATCAGCAGAAATCGGTGGCCATTTTTTTTCAGACGGAAAAAATATTCGGTCTCGGCTCCGCCATAAGTGATCGATTCGTCGAATAGTGGAGTGTCCCCGCTGCGTTTAAGCGAAAAATTTCCCCCAAGAAGCATCTGGCATTCGCCGGAATTGTTCAGACGATTTTTTAGCAACCAGTCTCTTTGAATTTGATCATAGGCCTGCGCGATTTTCGAAGGATCGGGATTTTGATAAAAACCGCCAACCGCAAATGCCCATGGATTTTGAAGATGGGCATCCAGGTGCTTCTGAAGAAAGAGGGGATCACGAATCGCGCAATCATCATCGAGGAAAACAAGATAGTCGCCCTGAGCTTTCCGAATCCCCATGTTGCGGGCCCGGTTGACACCTTTTTCGCTGAAGAGAATTTGAATCTTCAATTTTGGAAACTGAGACGGCAGGCTTTCCAGCCGGCGAGAGGGCGGATTTTGCACCAATAGAATTTCCGAGTCCAAAATTCCCTCGACGGATTCCAGAGACCCCAGCAGTCTTTCCAGAGAAACGCGATCTCCCAATGTCGGTATGATCAACGAAAACTTAGGATTCATAGAATCGCTTTCGGAAGCGAATGCGCTTGTCGTACTGGTAGGAAGCAAACCAATAAATTTTTCGCAGCGGATAAGCCAGGAAAATTAGAATCTCGACCATTCGGTAACGCAGAAAAATCCAGATCTTCAAAAGCACTTTGTACCGAACAAAGGAAGCAAATGGCTTCATCACGCGATGCCAGAAAAGAATCGAATAGCGTCGAATCACGGCATTCCACAAGAAATCAAGCGGATGATAAATCAGCTGGTGCCAGATAAAGCTGAAAGTCGGCCAAAGAATCCGATGCCAGAGTAAAGGCCACGGAAGAAGTTTGTACCAAATGAAGCTGGTGACTGGCCAAAGGAAACGATGCCAGAGAAAGACGCCATATTTGCGAACACCGAAATTCCAGGACCAGTCGTAGATTTTAAAAAAGCTATGGTACCAAACAAACAAGAGACCTTTTCGAACGGACGTCAACACAGGCACGAAGGCTCGATGCCAAATCAAGACCCATGCCTGATTTAATTTGTGAAACCACGGCGAGACTTGGAAGAAATAACCGACAGCCTGGAACAGACGCATCACTCGGTAGCTGACGAGGAAACTAAGGAAAGCTTCGAGAAAAAGAATGAACTGGCCAAGACCGGCGCGATCCAACACGCGGAAGGCCCGCACCAAGGAAGGATTTTTTGCTTTCAGATCTTGAGAGATGTCATCTTTTTTCAGAGTCTGAAAAAATCCAGATTGAGACTGAGGAAAATCCTGAATCAGAATCGGAATATCAGACGGAATATCTTTCAGCTGCCAGAGAACTTCTTGCGGCTTTAAAAAGGGATCCATCTCGTGGCTGGATGGAAGGAAACTAATGAAGGCTCGCTTGGTTCCGAACAGACTTTTTAAAACAGGCGCTTCGATCATTTCTCTCCAGTCCGAAAGATGATTGGCGGCAAAGATCAAACGGTAGTTCGGAAAGGCTTGTAAGATTTCGACAACTGCGGAAAGCTCTTGCTGGTCCAATTTTCGGAAAATCCAAAGATCCAGATCACAAGCCGCCAGCAAAGACTCGGACCCTTCCGCAATTTGAAAAGCGGTCCACTCTTCAGGAAATCCCATTGCAAAGCGGGGGCGAAGATTTTTTTCTTCCAAAGCCTGCCACAGCCAAGACGAGGACAAAACATTTTCAGACGGTTGAGCCGAATTAAAGCCTCGGTTCAGTTTGGCAAAAGGGGATTCCCTGTGAGCCCAGGTACCGGACGGAACAAATTGGGAAATCGTCACATTTCGAATTTCGCTCACGCGCTTGACACCACTTAGCAGGAAAGAAGTTGCCGACAAAATGAAGTTTCACCAGAGACAAGAGGGGGATTCAAGTCCTTTTCCCAGGCATAAATAACGCTTGGCGAGGTCATCTCAGAGGCAGCTTTCCAAGCAGCACATAAATCAAGGACGGATATGCGGATTTGAAATCGAGGTTTGGTTTCTGCAGCCATTTCCACAGGGTTTTCCAAGTGGTCGGGTTGTTCGCCTGTTGTCGTCGAGAATTTGTTTTGAGCTGCGACCAGCTCAATCCCGAATCGTGCAAAACAGAAAATTCTTGATGCAGCAAGATCTGTCCCTGCGGATGCTGCTGAAGGAAGCGGGAATGGAATCCGATCTCATCTCCACCGAACTGCACATCTTCGGAAAAGAAGATCGAGTCCGAGAGATCCTGTTTTCGAAGTGTCAGATTTCCGCCCAGCAAAATGGGATTTTTCAGTCGAAATCCTTTATCGAGCCAATTATTACAGCTGGCATTGTAGATGCGCTGAGCCCATTTGCTGCCGGAAGGATTTAAATAATATCCGCCGAGCAAGGCGGGCTTCGAAAGCCTGAGCATGTGCCGATAAAGCAAAGCCAGATGCTGGGTTGAAGGCAGGACAGTGTCATCATCAAGGAAGCAGATCATTTCACCAAGCGATTGCTGAAGTCCCAGATTGCGGGATCGATTCGCACCTCGGACTGTTCCCCGGATGTACTTGAGATTTAATTTTGGAAAATGGTCTGTGGTCTTTCGTTCGATCGCTTCGTCCGAGTCATCGACCAAAAGGACTTCAAAATCGCAGTCGATTTGCGAGGACAGACTTGCCAGAAGATTCCGCAAAATCGAAGACCTATGCCGGGTAGGGATGACGACGCTGATCTGGGGAAAGCTCATTCTCAATCTGCCTTTTCTGGCATTACTTTAAGGCGAGACATCGGCGGAAAGGAATGTTTCCTCAATTCTTCAACGCATCTGCTCTCGATTGTTCTGTGGAGCTTTGACCGAATTCTAGTATTTTGCCAGTCTCGAGACATAGCGACAGTCGCATTGAAGGATCATGAATTGAACGCCGGTATTTCGATCATCATTCCCTGTTTAAACGAGGCTCAGACAATTCAGATGGTTGTCCGAGAGGCCTTTGATGCTCTTTCCAAGACGGCTTTGCCTTGTGAAGTCATCGTGGCGGACAATGGCTCGGTGGATGCCAGTGTTTCTTTGGCTGAGGCCGCAGGGGCACGGGTCGTGTCGATCCCACGTCTGGGATACGGAGCTGTGCTGGATGGCGGAATCCGAAGTGCCAAATATGATTTTGTCGCCTTTGCAGATGCCGATATGTCTTATGCTTTTACGGAACTGGATCATTTGATTCAACCGCTGAAAATGGGAAAAGCCGATTTGGTTGTTGGGACCCGGCTGAAAGGAAAAATCCTTCCGGGTTCGATGCCGTTTTTGAATCGTTTTGTTGGAACTCCGATTCTGTCGTGGATGATTCGAAATATTCATCGTCTGCCGACCACAGACTGCAACAGTGGCTATCGTGCGATGACGCTTGAGAAGTATCTGGATCTGGGAATGCAATGTCAGGGGATGGAGTATGCCTCTGAAATGTTGATTCGGGCGGCGAAAAAGAAATTCCGCTATCTCGAAGTTCCCATCACTTTCAGACGAGATCAGCGAAACAGGCCATCTCACCTCAACCGTTGGCGGGATGGCTGGAGACATTTCCGGACTATCGTAAGCCCGGTTGGCTGATGCATTCGACTTTCTGCAACCATTGGTAGTTCGACAGCAATTCAACAATATCCATCTCACTGCGATAGCGAATCAAAGGATGCGAACGATCCAGTTCTGCGACTGGAAGCTGGCCGACAGCGTTTCGTGGATCTCCCTTGGTAAATCCAAGCTCGGAAAGACGAGCGGAGTTTTCATCCCACCAGTTGTAGAACTTTTCAGAAGTCTTTTCCGCTTCTTGCTTCGAGACTCCTTTAGAAAGATAAATCATCGAATCCGCCGAGTAATACCTCAGTGGCAAAATCGCTTCGTGTCCGATTTCGTGGTCGTTGTCTCGCCAGACATCGTGAAGTGGTTTGCCGACTTCGCAGTAGTTGATAATCAAGGCTCCGAAGGTTTGCTCGAAAGTAAAATGCTGG
>CBIHPB010000221.1:0-6222 GCA_966211485.1 uncultured Bdellovibrio sp. | reverse complement strand
TGGTCACTCCTGAAATCGGAATGAACCTGACTTTGGGACCTGTGACTATCAACCCAGCTCTGACTTCAGATATCGACATGGCTGGCGACACTCGTGGCGCGACAATCCTGACAAACGATTCTCGTATCTTCGCTCACGAAACAAATTCATATAACCTGAATTTGTACGCGACTTTCTAATTTTGGTTTAACAACCTAGATTGAAGCCAAAAAGGCAGCCCGCAAGGCTGCCTTTTTGTTTTTTGTGGGTGTTTCACGATACGGGTACTCGACACTGCTGTCTGAGGTACAGCAAGGGCTGTCCATCCGTGCGAGGGCCTTTCTGACGGCCATCGTGGCCGTCGAACCGAAGGTTCGCCTTTGGCGAAACGGCCAGCCGGCCGCGTTCTCATGGAGCCCGAGCCAGGCGGCGCCGTTTGAGCCATGCATCCGCGGGCGGACGGATGCACTTTCAAATCGCGGCAATCGCTGCGAGTGTCGAGTAATTATCCCCGAAACATAAATTGATGAGTCATAAACAAGCGAAAACGAGTTTACGGATTACCGCTTCGAGAGCCTGGGAACAGCTCGCGGCAGATACAGCAGCGGATCCACCGGCCCCTTGGTCTTACGAATCTCAAAGTGCAAGTGCACGCCAGTGGCGCGGCCCGTGCGGCCCATGCCGCCGATGATATCGCCTTGACGAACCGTCTGGCCTTCTTTGACGTTAATAGACGAGAAGTGAGCGTACAAAGTCGCCCAGCCTTGAGCGCCTTCGATCATGATCATCTTTCCATAGCCGCGGAAATCTTTGCCCGTGTAGATGATGATACCATCGTGAGCAGCGAGAATATTCGTGCCTTTAGGGGCTGCGAGATCGATTCCCAGATGTGGGCGTTTGCGATTGGGGAGGTAGCCGCGGGTCATGCGCGCTTCGTCCACGGGCCAATCGAAAAAATTTTGATGCTTTTCTTCCTGCCACTTCGAGAGAACCTGTTCGTCTCTTTCGTCGGCAGCGGAGTGATTGCTTTCTGTGTTCTCGGTCGAGGATGCGGCATCCGTTTTAGGTGCACGAGAAGAGCAGGACACGCTCAGTGCTGTCAGAAGAGTGAGAATCAAAAGTGGTTTCGATCGCTGCATATGTCCTTTAAGTCTAGCAAAGCTGTCCTGCGATAGGAATCGACCTTAGTCTGGAATTTCCTACTTGTAGATCGGAAACTTCTCGCACATTTCCGCGACTGACTTTTTCACTTTTTCTTTTAAGCCTGCGTTTTCAGGATCCTTTAAGACGGTGGCGATCCATTTGCCGATTTGTTTCATCTCGGCCGATCCCATTCCACGAGTCGTCAGCGCCGGAGTTCCAATGCGGATTCCACTGGTCACGAACGGACTTCGTTTTTCATTCGGAACTGTGTTCTTGTTCACTGTGATGCCGGCTTCGTCCAGTGCGTGCTCGGCCACTTTGCCCGTGACTTCGCTATTGGAGAGATCCAGCAGGATCAGGTGATTGTCGGTGCCGCCGGTAACAAGTTCGAAACCTTCCGAGAGAAGTTGTTCGGCCAGAGTCTTCGCATTGTCGACGACTTTTTGGCTGTAGGTTTTAAAGTCTGGGCGCAAGGCTTCGCCGAATGCCACAGCTTTGGCTGCGATCACGTGTTCAAGTGGGCCGCCTTGAATGCCTGGGAAGATCTTGGAATTCATTTTCTTCGCCAGCTCTTCGCTGTTCGTGAGGATCAAGCCACCGCGTGGGCCACGCAAAGTTTTGTGCGTGGTCGAGGTGACAAAGTCTGCATGTGGAAATGGTGACGGGTGAATGCCCGCGGCTACAAGGCCAGCAAAGTGAGCCATATCGACCAAAAGTGTGGCACCGACTTCGCTTGCGATCTCGCGAAATTTGGTGAAATCTAAAACGCGCGGGTAAGCACTGTAGCCAGCGATTAGAAGTTTTGGCTTCACTTCTTTGGCGGTGGCGCGAATGGTGTCGTAGTTGATCCGTCCAGTTGTTGGGTCCAATTTGTAAGAAGTCGCCTTAAACAAAGTTCCTGAAAAGTTGACGGGCGAGCCATGGGTCAGGTGACCACCGTGTGAGAGATCCATTCCAAGGATTGTGTCGCCGGCTGTGAGGCTGGCCAGGTAAACCGCCATATTGGCTTGGCTTCCCGAGTGCGGTTGAACATTGGCGAACTGGCAGCTGAAAAGTTTTTTTGCTCGTTCGATTGCCAGCGACTCGACCTCGTCCACAAATGCGCATCCGCCATAGTAGCGCTTGCCGGGATAACCTTCGGCGTACTTGTTAGTAAGGATACTGCCTTGAGCTTCCATCACCGCTTGGGAGGCGTAGTTTTCAGAGGCGATCATTTCGAGACCGAATTTTTGGCGTTCGGTTTCTCGTGCAATCATCTGAAAAAGCTCGGGATCTTGGCCTTTGAGGTGTTCGAAATTTGTGACAGGTGAAACGTCTGTTTTCATGCCCAAATTATCAGACGGGAGTCGATACTTTGGCAACCCGCTTGGCGTGGCGTCCGCCAGAAAAAGCAGTTTGTAAGAAGATCTGCAAGATCTGAAGGCATTCAGCTGGAGTATTTAGTCGCGCACCCAGACACAGAACGTTTGCGTCATTGTGCTCGCGAGAAAGTCTCGCCATTTCTGGAGTGATACAAAGAGCGGCGCGAATGTGCGCAAATTTATTTGCACGCATCGCCATTCCTTGTCCCGATCCGCAAATCAGAATTCCGATTTCAGCCGGGTTGGAAAGCGTGCTGTTCTCTTGCACCAAAGAAAAGCCATGAATTTTTTTGCAAACAAGATCGGCGTAATCCGGATAATCGACCGAGTCCAAAGACTGCGGACCCATATCGTGAATTTCGCGTTTGATTTCTGGGCACCAATTGGGATTGAGCAAAGCTTTGACGACCTCAGCCTTGGTTTCAACTCCCGCGTGATCTGCGCCCAGATAAATTTTCATCATAATTTTGAAAAGATCAGGCAGGCGTTCGTGCCGCCAAAGCCGAAAGAATTGTTCATGACGTGTGTGAATTTTCCATCACGCGCTTTGTTTGCGACGTAGTCCAGATCACAACCTTCGCTTGGATTTTCCAAGTTGATGGTTGGTGGAACGATTTGATCTTTCAAAGCCATAATACAGAATGCGCTTTCAATCGCACCGGCCGCACCCAAAGTGTGACCTGTCATGGATTTGGTCGATGACACCCACAATTTCTTTGAATGGTCGCCAAACACGGATTTGATTCCAGCCGTCTCAAGCTCGTCCCCAATCGGAGTGCTGGTGCCATGGGCGTTGATGTACTGGATATCATTTGGAGTGAGGCTAGCGTCTTTTAAAGCCATTTTCATGGCGCGTGCGCCGCCTTCTCCGTTCGGAGCCGGATTTGTCATGTGATAGGCATCACTTGAAGCACCGTAACCTGTGACTTCGCACAAGATCTTTGCACCACGTTTTTGAGCGTGCTCAAGGGATTCCAAAACCAGAATCGCGGCACCTTCAGCCAAGACGAAACCGTCGCGATCTTTATCGAAAGGTCGCGAGGCTTTTTCAGGAGCATCATTTCGGGTTGAAAGAGCTCGCATCGCTGCGAATCCACCCAGACCCAAAGGGCAGACAGTCGATTCGGTTCCGCCGGCGACCATGTAATCACAGGTGCCCATGCGGATGTAGTTGTAAGCTTCGCCGACAGAGTGAGCGCCGGTCGCGCAAGCTGACGTGATCGAGTAATTCGGACCCTTCATTCCGTACTGGATACTGACTTGGCCAGAGGCCAAATTGGTGATCGCAGCAGGAATGAAGAACGGAGAGATCCGTCCAGGTCCTTTTTCGAGAACTTTTTGATATTCGCTTTCAATGATCGGAAGACCGCCCATGCCAGAGCCGATAAAGACTCCGCCCATTTCGGCGTTTTCAGGAGTGATTTGCAGGCCACTCATCTCCATCGCCATTTTGGTTGCGGCTTGGGAGTATTGAATAAAAAGATCCATTTTCTTTTGCTCTTTTTTGGGAACGAAAAGGTCGGCATTAAAGCCTTTCACTTCGCCCGCAAATTTCACATCGTAAGCTTCAACATTGAAGCGCGTGACCGGGGCGATTCCGCTTTTCCCAGCCAGAGCATTCTTCCAAGTCTCGTCGACTGAAAGGCCCAACGGAGTGACGGCACCAATACCAGTGACAACGACTCGTCGGAATGCTCTTGGAGCATGCTTTTGAAGATGGTCTTTTTGATTCGTCATAGATGACTCCCGTCAATTGAGGGTCCTGAAGTCAGGACCCAAGCTGATCATTGATGACGATGAAAGCTTAGCCTTTACCTTTTTTTTCCAGGTAGCCAGCAACGTCACCGACAGTGCGGAGTTTTTCAGCGTCTTCGTCTGGGATTTCGAGATCGAATTCCTCTTCCATCGCCATGACAAGCTCAACGATATCAAGGCTGTCAGCGCCCAGATCGTCGATGAAAGAAGCTTCTGATTTTACTTTCTCAGGATCCACACCCAACTGCTCAACAATAATTTCTTTCACTTTTGGACTCAGAGCCATATTTCCTCCTAAGGCATGCCGATTTGTTGTCGGCTGGCATTTAATTCATAAACATTCCACCGTTCACACTGAGTGTGTGGCCGGTGATATACTTGGAATCATCACTAATTAAAAACGAAACTACGGTTGCGATCTCGCTTGGGTCTGCGATTCGGTCCATGGGAATTTTTGCGAGAATCATTTTCTTTTGATCCTCGGTCAGGACTTCGGTCATCTCGGTGCCGATAAAGCCCGGCGCAATACAGTTCACGCGCACGCCTCGAGATCCGACTTCCTGAGCGACGCTGCGGCTGAAAGCTTCAATCCCAGCTTTGCTGGCGGCATAGTTCGCCTGGCCCGCATTGCCGGTTTGCCCGATGACGCTTGTGATATTCACAATCGAACCCTTGCGAGCTTTGATCATGGATTTCAGGAAACCTTTTGTGACCAAGAAGGTTCCGCGCAGATTTGTCTGAACAACGGCATCAAAATCTTCGGACTTCATTCGCAGAAGCAAAGTGTCCTTGGTGATGCCGGCGTTGTTGACGACACCATCGATGTTGCCGAATTTTTCGAGAGTTTGATTGATGGCCGCATCGACTGAAGACTCGTCGGCTGTGTTCATTTGAACGCAGAAGTGACCTTGACCCGGCAGTTCGCCTAAAAGTTTTTTGGCGGCGTCTTCGCGGGACGAGTAGGTGAACGCCACTTGCGCTCCACGTTCAGCTAAAAGTTTAACGATAGCAGCGCCAATACCGCGACTGCCGCCAGTGACAAAGACTTTTTGGTTGGTCAGAGTTCCTGTCATCTAAACTTTTACTCCAAGTTTTCGCTGGATATTTGCCCTCAAATTAAGCTTGAGATTTGGCGAATTTTTCTATGTTTTCAATATCTTCCAGCGAGGTCGTATTGAAGACTTGGAAGGCTTCAGAGTCAATTTTTTTCAAGAGTCCCTGAAGCACCCGGCCAGCGCCGCATTCAATGCAGGTCGTCCAAGATTTTTCACGAGCGATATCCATGCTTTGCATCCAACGTACTGAGCCTGAGACCTGACGAATTAGGTTCTCACGTAGTTCGGAGCTCTTCTGATGGACCTGGGCTGTGAAGTTCTGAATGATTGGAAACTGCGCATCTTGGAAGGGAATCTCAGTCAGGACCGTGCGCATACGATCTTCTGCAGGTTTCATCATATCGCAGTGAAAAGGGGCTGAAACCTGCAGCGGAATCAGTTTCACGCGTTTTGTGTCTGGGAACACTTCTTCCGCTTTGAAATTGTCTTTCAGCCACGCAATTGTCTGCGTCGAGCCGCTGATAACGATTTGCCCAGGGCAGTTGAAATTGGCTGGATTCAATGGACCGGTCTTGGATTTTTCGACCGCCCATTTGCAAAGTGTTTCAACTTGCGCGGGATCAAGCCCCATGACCGCAACCATTCCACCCTTTCCCACGGGGACAGCGGATTGCATGGCCTGACCTCGAATGCGCACGGCTTTGACAGCTGCTGCAAATGGCATCGAGCCTGCGGCAACGAGGGCCGCGTATTCGCCAATGCTGTGCCCGCTGGCGGCCGAGGCCTGGACGCCGAACTGAGATGTCAGGACCTTTTGTGTCGCGGTTGAAACCGTGAGAAGGCAAGGCTGAGTATTTTCAGTCAGCGCAAGATCTGCTTCCGATCCGTCGAAACATAATTTTTTAAGGTCAATTCCGATTGAATCGCTA
>CBIHPB010000220.1:0-6250 GCA_966211485.1 uncultured Bdellovibrio sp. | reverse complement strand
GCATCTGGGTTGGTTTAAGTTCACAGTTCGGATGCTCGAGACGACGGATGGTCTTTCGCGCATGTTCAAAGGTATGGACCGCGAAGCAATCGAAGAGTTTTCACAGATTTTGATTTCCAAAGTGGTGGAAGAGTTCAATCAAAAAGCAAGTAGCGACTTTGCGACTCGCGGGGCGGTCTATCTGCCCGAGATGGAAAAGCTCAATGCGGTTGATCGCAAATGGGTCTACTCGCACGTACGACATCAGGGATTTATTTTCGAGGCCCCCGAATGCCAAGTCCTTTTGGAAGTGAGCCGGTACATTTAAGGAAAGCTGACGAGGTTGATACATGATGAGCGCCATTTCACCAGCGCATCTTCAGCGCATTCTCAAAAATCCCTCGGGCGTGAAAAGAAAAAGAAGGCGACCCAGCTTGTCCACGCAATAACTCCTTATTGAGAGCTCAAATGAATTGGATCATGGACTGGGGGCCGTCGATCAATCCACAATGCCGCATATCGAAGTAAAGACATTCTGAATGCGGACCTAGACTTTCCTTGAGGAAATCTATTTTTCTTGAGTGGATAGTTTCGAAATGCCAACATTAAAGTTATGAAATCACTTCCTTTTTCACGTTCTCCGCAGATTTGGCTTGCCGCTTTGGCTATCTGGATTCTTCCCTGGATCGTGATGGGGCTTGCGCATTTGATCTTTGGTGCTTCTGGAATGGTGATCGGAAAGTTTGATTGGGGAATCTGCGGTCTTTGTTTGATGGGCGGGGCTTTGCTGGTTTTTCAGCGCAAGCTGTTTTGGTTTTTTTCAATCGTCATTTTGTTCGTTGTGGCTGTGCTGAACCTCTATCATGCCTCGATTTTGGCGGCTCGGATGGAGGCTTTTGACTATCAGTTCATGCTGTCGGTCACTGTGTTTTTATCGATCGGTTTGATTTCTTACTATTATCGTTTCCCGTATCTGGACGGCCGTGACACAGGCCTGTTTGGAATCGCACATCGCTTCGATGTCAAAATGTCTTCGCAGTTGGATCAATTGCCAGGAACTGTTCTCTCGGTTTCGGTGTCGGGTGTTTTGTTCGAATCCAAAGACAGCTTCGAAGACATTCATGTTGGCGATGAGATGCAATTGACCGTTGCCGAGCTTGGTCTGACCGGCGTACCTGTTGAAGTCCGTGGTTTTGTCGGACAAAAGCTTCGACTCAAATTCCTGTGGCTTGGCTTCAACCAGTTTCGAGCACTTAAAAAGCAGTTAAAGACATTCGTCAAAGCCTCTTAATTTTCCATTCAGACATGCGGCATTAAGGTTCCGTCAAACAATGCCTGTTTGACCGCATTCCGGGCGTCAGTTAAGCCATGGGCCTCAACAGAAAATGAGGTTCTCAATGAAGCTTTGGACGCGAGTTTTAGCCACCGTTCTTTTACTGATTGCCGCCGCCTGTTCGGTGGAAACCCAAAAAGGACGTGAAAGTTTTGATTCCAACCACCTGCCGCCCGAGCTGGCTAAATTGGCGAACCAAACTCTCGAACTTCGCCCTTTCAAAGAGCAAATCCTGGCGCGCCTCGAGCAAGACAAAAACATTTTCACTCTTCCGGTGGCGGTGATCGATAACGGTGTGGATTTGGCGCATCCGGATCTGGTCGACAAATATACGTTCCGCGCTGAAAATGGTGAGCTCACCGGTGTCGGTCATGACTTTATGGGTGATGACGAGTTCTCATCTTCGATTCTGATCAATCCTGAAGTCTTCGCATTCTCGGCGAAGGAAATCAAAAACGGACTGATTCTGCTTGGCGATGAAAACCCATTCCAGAAAATGATCGATCTGGATCGGAAAATCTCGCAAGCGGTCTTGGATAAAATCCGCGCCAATCCGGTTTTGGCTCAAAGTGTTTTCTCGAAACTGTCCATTGAAAGCTTCAATGCTTTTGGTCTTTACAAATTTCTGAATGATGAGACGACCAAGTCGCTGTTCAACCAGGAAAATTACAATGACCTCAAGACCGAGGGAAAACTTCTGACGGTCGATTTCCGCGAAAAAGCGCGACTCAATGAGATTCTGGCGAAAAACTGGGATCTGGCGACAGTTTATTATTTCCTCGATTACCCAACTCATAAACTCACCTCTGACAATGGCTTGAGCTCGATGATGTTCTTTATGAGCAGCATCGAACACGGTGATCTTCTGTTTCAAACTGTGAAAGAGACCCTGAATGCTTTGCCAGAGACTCAGGAACTGAAGGCGGGGATTGAACGCTTGGTCGAGTTTCGCCTGCAGCGTGATCATTCGCCGGCGCCGGATCGCGTGTCTGAGATCAATTCGGCTGCGAACTTTTTGTCGAAAGCTTTGGAGTACCACAAGCAAGGCATCACGGCTGTGGATCCGATTTTGGATCTTCGCTGGAACACGGTTCAAAGCGAAGTTTCAAATTTAGAAATGACTCGTGGGATTCAAGAATTCCCAACTGTCACGATCACGCCAAACTTTGCGGCCGAGCAAATCAGCGCGGCGCAATCGCGTGTGGAAAGCTACCGCAGCCTGCTCAATCAGTTGCCGCTGTCAGCGCAGGAAAAATTCCAATTGCGCGCTTTTGATCGCTCTTTGAAAAAAGTGAAAGCGATGGCGGGCAGTTACGTGCGTGAACGGGGGGCGGATCTGGCTCATATTTACGATGCGAATTATCACTCGCCGTACACGTCGCTTTTGCGCAAATACTTCCATCGCAATCGCCATCCGTATTACTCGGATCTTTCTGAAGGCGAAGTGCATGGAACTCATGTCTCGGGTATTATCGCCAAGCAAAACGACGCTTTGCGAATCTATCCGGTGCGTGTGACCACGCGTTCGGCACTTTTGACCAAGACTGAATTTGCTCGCATGGTTCAGCGCTATAAGGACGAGTTCAAGACTTGGCTGCAAACTCCGATCGTTGCCAAGGCGATTTATACCAAGTTCAACAAAATGCTGCCGGCGAACACGCCAGAGCCACAAACCGACGCTGACCGCGTGGCGTTTGCGGCTTTGTTGCTGGAGACCATGAACGAAGCGATCGATATGGCCTTCGAATCGGGATCACTGGACTTTATTTTCTTCGACGAGCTTAAGCAGGCACTTCGCCATGTGGGTGAGAAGAAAATCAAAGTAGCGAATATTTCCCTGGGATCTGAGCAGAAAAATCCAATCCCAAGCCTGAAAGATCTGGACCCCGAGAAAGATCTGCCAGCTATCTTCTCGTTCCTGAATTTTGAATTCCTGAAATTCCAGATCGGGGAGATTCTTTCGACCGTTTCCAAGGACACCTTGTTCGTGGTCGCAGCTGGAAATTCCAGCACTTGGGTCGATGGCAAGTCTCACAGCGCGCTTCCGGTTGATGTCAGCTCGCGATTCTTGGCTCCGTTTGAAGTTCAGGGGCGCATGATCGCACCGAACAATCATCTGAATAACGTCCTAGGTGTGGGAAGCTTAAGCCCGGATGAAGATCTGTCAGATTTTACCAATGTGATTTTGGGAATGAAAACGCCCATGATCTTTGCGGTGGGCGAGAAAATTCTCTCTCCGATCAAGCAAACGGATTTGTCTCCGGTTCGCACGGTGATTCAAAGCGAAGTCCCGGGCTTGTCTTCGCAGATGGCGATTTCAACCGGTGATCAGCGCTTTGTCGACAAGTACAAAGAGCTCAACCCGGCAATGAAAGATGACAGCAACGCCGCTTCGAAAATCTCTGTTTACTTTGTTCGAAGCATCCTTCAGCTCGACAGTGCTGTGACTGCTTATTCGACCGAGCTTGCAATTCGTTACAACGATCACCGCGAATACCTCAGCGGAACTTCGATGGCAACACCAGCGATGGTGGGAACGATTGGCGATCAAATCGTCCGCCGTGCGATGGCCATGGGGCTTAAGCCTGAAGAAGTCTATGACAACCCAGAGTTTACGCCTTCGATGTTGATTCAGCGTCTGATGGAGGCTTCGTCGCCTCTGTTCCCGGAATCTCCCGAGTATCCGTTTAAGAAAATGGATGTGCGTGGGAAATACGAGCATGGCGACAAGATTCAAAAATTGGAAACCAAGCTCAAAGAGATCATGCAGGCTGGTTAAGCCAGTGCAGGCGGGCGCCTAACGCCCTCTGAGATTGAAGATTGAATAAAAAAGCCGGGACCGCCCGGCTTTTTTTATTGGAATTCGGCTTGCCACCAGCCTTGAACACTGGCGCAGAAATCCATGTTTGCACCGTTGGTGCAGAAGACTCCGCCGGCGTGGCCTTCAAGTCCTGCCATCTTTTTGATGATGCGGTTGTTGCTGGCCGTTCCGCCATTGGCTGGCAGTGGATTGATCAAAGGGCCAAAGTATAAATTTCGATAGTTCCAGGTGGCCCCGTGACAGCGATAGCAGTTGTTGGCCACATAAGGCGCGATGTTCTGATTGAAATAAGCTTCGGCCTTGGGAGTGTAGGAATAAAAGCTCACAGGGCTGCCGGGGATCAGGTTGGCAGCTTTCGCTTCGTGCGCGTAGGCGTAAAGCTGCTGAGATTTTCCGTTGGCCAACTCGACTGGAACTTTGAACGAGAAATAGTGACCCTGATTGGTTCCAGCACCTGCTTGGTTTGCCGGTGCTTCACCGACATAGGTGCCAGTGCCGACAGGCCCATTCGCATAAAACAAAACTTTCAGGATGCTCGATTTATTGACCGCATCGCTGGCGTAACCCCAAGCTCGGCCATCGGTTGAGACGTATTGAATATTGGCAGCAAGCTTGCCGCTAAAAGTCGTGGAAGTCACAACAGGTGTGCTTGAAGCTGAAGATGTCTCTTCGGTGACCTCGGCCTTGTGACCGGCACAATTGTTAAACAATGTCGACGTGGTGAGGCAGATCATGCCCAAAACGGCATACCGCAAATAACGTGTGTTCATTTCAATCCCTCAGATTTCAGAGTACCGCATAATCCCTGCTTCAGAGGGGGAAATGGTCATCCAACTTGCTTTATGTCCGATTTGAGACAGTCTGATGGGGCCGCTGTCTCATTATGAAAACCTGAGATTGATCACTGAGGAATATGAAGCGGGATGCCAAAGCCTCCCTAACCAAATAAAAAATTGAAAACCTCCAGAGGGCCTCCTAGTCTCGATGGCATTCAATTGCATCCGAAGGAGCGACCGAATGAAACAGATGATTCTTGGCTTTCTAGCCGTGACCGCATTGGCATTTTCGGCCAGCGCGAAAACCGAATTGTGGATCTATACATCTCTTTACAAAGACACAATCGCGGATCTGCAACCACAATTGGAAAAGCAATTTCCTGATATCAAGTTCAATTTTTACCAAGCGGGCTCTGAAGAAGTTGCGGCCAAAGTCGCAGCCGAGCAATTGGCGGGCGGAATCAAGGCCGACGTTTTGATTTCATCGGATCGTTTCTGGTACGAAGATCAAATCGCCAAAGGCAATCTACATGCTTTCAAACCAAAGGCTGCAGAAAAGATCGCCAAGGATTTTAAGCACCCAGAAGGATATTACAACACCGTCAGTCTTCCGGTGATGGTTTTGGCATACAACAGCGAAGCTGTTCAGGATAGCGACGCACCGAAAAGCTTCAAAGATCTGACTCAGGAAAAATGGAAAGGTAAGTTTTCTTCAGGCAGTCCTTTGACGTCTGGAACGAACTTTACCACGGTGGCGATTCTTCAGAAAAAATATGGTTGGGAATACTTTAAGGGCTTGAAAGCCAACCAAACCATCAGTGAGGGCAGCAACGGATCCGTGATCCGCAGAATGCAGTCGAAAGAGCGTCCAGTGGGTTGGGTGTTGCTGGAAAACGTTTTGCGTTTTCAGGACACCGATAAGCGCATGAAATTCGTTATTCCGGAAGATGGTGCTGTCATCCAAAACAATGTGATGGCTATCACCAAAGCCTCTGCTAACAAAAAAGCGGCCGAGCAGTTTGTCGAGTGGATGTACACCGAAGCCGGGCAAAATGCCATGATCAAGTCTTTCATGTATTCTCCAGTTCCAGGTTTTGCAGCTCCAAAAGGTGCTCCTGAGCTTAAGAAAGTGATGGCTTCGTCGAAACCTTGGACGCCTGAATTGATCAAAGAGCTAATGCAGTCTCGCGAGCAGATCAAAGATCAATACTCGCAAATCATGTTCTAAGCTTGATGCAAAGCTTGCGTTCCTATTTTTGGAAGAAAAACCTAAGCCCAGCACACCTGCTTGGTCTGCTGGGTTTTGTGCTTTTGATCTTTCTGCTTTTTCTCTATCCGCTG
>CBIHPB010000219.1:0-6287 GCA_966211485.1 uncultured Bdellovibrio sp. | reverse complement strand
GGTCTTCCTGAATCAACGGAAGGACCGGGATGACCTTGGTCGGAAAGCGCAGAGACAGTGGGAACGGATTCAGTGCCGAAGAGATTCGGTAGTTATCGTCGTCAACAGATGCTGATCGCAACATTTCGTGGAACACGAGGTAGAACACATCGTGATTCTTTTCGAAATGGTTGAACCAAGCTTCTTTTTGCAATTCGATCGATCCCGGTTCGCCAATCGCTTCAACAATGGAACCTGAGTTGTCGCGAAGAGATTCGTCCGAGACGGAAATTTTCTCGATATCCAAAGCTGCTTGCAGATCCGAGATCTTCAGATGCTCGCGAGATACGATCGCCGCTCCGGCTTGGGTATCTTGCAGGAAATCGATCACTGCTTCACCGACTTGGATGAAACTGGCGCGGATGTGGTCGCCGCCGTTTCCGACTCGATGTGCATGGGCTGACAGAGATAGGGCTGTCAGAGCCAGTAAGATTGTTTTTTTCATAGAACCTCCCTAGTCAGTGGTAAAACGTGAAAATTCATTTTGTAAACTTCGTCCTGCGATCCGGTTTCCAGAAACGCGCTGAGGCGGTCTTGGAATTCGCGGATCATCTTTTTCGCCGCTGGCAGTTTCGACTTATCGATCGCGATGGTCAGCGATGAAAAGTCGCGGTCTTCAACCGCCACCTGATCCAGCGCCCACGTCGAAAGATAAACATCTTCGAAATGAGACTGGCGGATGGCCGGATTGGCGATGTCATCCGAAGTCGTCAGCTGATTCTGCATCAGCTTGATCTTCTTCTGACTGCGGCTCCATTGAATGAAGCCCAATCTTTCCAGCCGCTCGAGCGCTTGCTCGGCTTCCAGCAGTTTGATTCCCAAACGCTTGGCGATCCACAATGGATTCGCTTGGAAACTTTTGGTTTCAACCAACGACAAGATAGCGAAATGGTGCCACTTGCTGATCAGTTGAAACTGGTCCGATCGCAGCTCGAGATACCGGGCACTGTCTTCCGCACTTTCCTGAATGTCATCAGGTCGCTTGGTTTTTTGAAACAGGCTCAAAATATTCGACTGCTCTTTCGGATCGGTTCCCATCTGCGACAGGATTCGCTCCGCCAAAGCTTTGGAAACCTTCCGCTTGCCATTCAGGATCTCGCTCAGGGCACTGGGACTGATCTGCAGCTTCTGAGCAAAAGCTCGCAGCGAAAAAGCGGGGTTCTTTTGCTGCAAGCCTAGAAAGTGAGCTCTGATTTTTGATTGCAATGCCAGTTGTTCAGTCATGGGTTCTTTTTGCTCCACTTTCATGTTCCCTCCTTTAGCTAAAGCACGAGTCGTTCCAGGTGTTTTTGGAACAGCTTGTTCCAAAGTGACACCATGACGAGGTATTCCAAGGACTTAGGTCCAGAGGCTATCGACAGGGATTTGGGTTTAGTTGCAGCGTTTCAGACGGTAACGAAGGTTCATGTGATCCAAATTAATAAGAGCTGGAGTATTTCCTTCAGTGCTGAGCTTGAAATTTATTCGCGCCACAGCGTCTTCGCCACACTTGGACCAGTAGATGCGTGTTCCAAGGTTTTCATCGGAAGACGTTTGGAACAGTGTCGAAACTCGCCCAAAGGTTTTGGTCAAAACCGGAAACCGCTGACCTGAAAAGATGGTTTCCTGGCTGAACTGAGCCTTGGCCGAATCCCGAGCCTCAACAAATCCGTTCACATCGGTCGCAATCGCCAGCTGATATCCCTGCGGAACCAGAATCTGGATCGCGATGTTGCAAGTGCGGACATCTTTGGCCAAGTTTTGGTCCCGAGTGTTGTCGGCTGTGAACTCGTCCCAAAGCATTTGGAACTGGGATTGGTCAGGTGAAACAACAGGTGATGCCGTTCCTGCTGGGCAGCCGTTGCCGAGGTAAGACACGCGGCCGATTTGAACTTGGCGTTGGCTTTGTGCCCGGGAAACCAGGCACAAAGCTGTCAGAAGAAGAAAGATGGTGGTTTTCATTTGGATTCTCCTTAAACGATTGTTTTCGAGTCAATTATCGGCAGCGACGAGCAACGAATTGCAGTCGGATTTCACCGATTCCACCGACGGTCTGATCCAAGCGAGAGTTGGCTTGAGCCATCACACTGGTGTTCAAGCGGGCGTTGGTGTTTGCACCGCAAGCTGACCAAGCCATATTCGATGATGATGTCGCATTGATCAGGCGGAATTCCTGCTGAGTGTTGGTGAATGTCTTAGCCAAAGCGGGACCGCGAGTTCCTGCGAAGAATTGCTCGTGATTCAATTTGATTTGGCTGCCGGCCCGGGCAGATACGAAACCAGAAAGAACTGTCACCAAGCTCACTTGGTAACCTTGTGCGACGCGGATCGGGATCGCCAAGTTGCAGGCTTTGCGATCGATGCGTTTGCCAGTTGGACTTCCAGCTTCCGCAACATAGTTGAATGTGTAAGCGATTCCATCATCGGTGAGGGCTTCGTCGATAGAGCCAGCGGGACATCCGTTGCCTCCAGAAACGACGCGACCGATTTGAACTGGTGGCGCTGCGAAAGCGGACATTGAAAGAGCTGTCAGAACCGAGAGTGTGAAGAGTTTCATATTTTTCTCCTTTGTGTCTCTGTGAGAAGACACTTTGTGGTTTTGTGAGGTTCTGTGAACCCCTCCTTGAAAACAGTTATAGAATTGAATTCCAAATTGCGGGAGTGAGTTTGGAACAAAGTGTTCCAAACGTTTGGAACGTGGGAACAGTTGGATTTTGAACCACTGAATTGAGGAAAAAGTGAAGACAATTCGATTGGTTAGTGAGGTTCCAAAAGTTAGCTCAGCTGGAAGGTTGTCTGCTCGGTCTGTGGCTTGAAAAGTTCAAAGCTGTGGTGAAAACCTAAATTTTTCTCGAGCTCTTCCGTCCAAAACTGAGCCATTTCAGGAGCGGAGACATCATCGGGCTCGTGAACCATCAGAAAAATTCTTTGTAAGCCCTGCGATTTCCAGTGCGCAAATCTCTGCATCCAAGTTTCAGCGCGAGTGAAATCGGATGGATGCAAGTTGTTGCCGATAAATCGAAGCATCACAAAATCCGAGCTGATCGAGGTGTGCAAGACATCGCGTCGGCCAGCCACATCTGTGATCACCAAACCGATCCGGCGTTTTTGCAGATACTGAGTCAGTGCTGGCAGAATTTTTCCATCTGCAAACCAACTGGGATGGCGAAGCTCGAGAGTCAGTTCAAAATCATCCGGCCATTGCTGAAGAAATTGAAACAGCGAAGCCTTCATCGAGTAATCAAAGTAAGGCGGCAGCTGCACAAAACAAGGCCCCAGATTCATTTGTAGGTTCGATAGAAACTGAAACCACTCTTTCAGCAATGCGAGATCGGTGAGCCCACCCGGCGCATGTGAAATGCCTTGGTAAAGCTTGGGACAAAAACGAAAATTCTCGGGCACTTTGGAAAGCCAGAGCTTGGCTTTTTCTTCGCTCGGAATTTGATAGTGAGTCGTGTTGAGCTCGATGCAATCAAAGTGGCGGGAATAATGAAACAGAAAATCCGTTGCCTTGGTTTTGGGCGGATAGATTTTTCCGATCCACTCTTTATGGCCCCAAGCGGGCGTTCCCATCAAAATTTGAAAAGGCTTGTCGGAGCTTAAAGACTCGAGAAAATCAGATGAAATCGGATCATCCGGCGGCAAAGTCCAATCGACGAGATCTACATTGGGAATTTTTCCGAATTCCATCGGCTTCGAGGCTAGATCTTTAGGGCGCTTCGGTCAAAGATTTGAGATTCGCGGCAATCCATTTTTGGAAATAGATGGTGGAGCTGAAGGAAGATATTCCCTTGCAACCATCAGCTACGGTCTGATTGGCGAGATTCAAAGCATAAGTCGCTTTGGCGACACCCAGCACATGATAATCGCTGCCAATCTGCAAATAGGCCGGTCCACCCGAGTCACCTTGGCAAATGCCCATGGCATTTGTTTGGTTGGCGCGAAACTCGTCCTTGGCCGGATTGTAATTGTAGATGAAAGCCAGTCCCATTCGCAGCTCGCCGGCATCTCCAGCCTTTTCGAAGGTCTCACCGTAACCAGCGACGGAAAGAAAAAATGGAGCGCCTGGATTTACGAAAGACGTGATGAACGAAGTGGGCGTGTAGGCTTTTGGTAACTTTCCAGAAAACTTCACCAGTGCCAAGTCAAAGTCGACGGACGCCGGTAAATCTATCGGCCGCTTTTTCAACGCAGCCACCACCGGCAATCGCAAACTCACGGCAAACTCATAAGGAGAAGCCACGACCCAGAGATTCTCTAAGCTTGAGGGAATGCAGTGAGCCGCCGTTAAAATCACATTTCGCGAAAGCAATGTGCCCGTGCAACGCAAGTGAACATTGGGATTTTGCGTATTCAGCAGGACCACCGTATGACTGGCCATCTTGCGGTGGGCATCTGTCATTTGTGGCGAGGAGGTATCAAAGCCACCGACGATCGCCAGCGACTGAAGGGAACAGAGCAGAATGAAAAATCCGGTGAGTTTTCGCATGCAGGGAAAGATTTTATCACAAAGGGCACGGTGGCTGGGAACACTAGGTAATCAGAGAAATTTTTTTGGGATTGATTAGGAATCTGACGGTTCCTTGGAAGGGTCTTTCGGCCGAAGGCCAATATAATGGCCAGTTGGCCAATATATTGGTCTTCACGAGAAGGACCTCTCCGAGCAAAGGCACTCGTCGATTTAGATTTGACTAGATTTGAACGGACATCAGTTCGAGATAAGAGAAAACGCGTTTCACGTAGGTCACAGGCTCCTGGCCGCGGGCTGGCCCATATTTCAGTTCGGAAAGATAATCTTCTTCCGCCAGCAAAGGCAGAACCGTTTGCAGGTCCTTCCACAGATATGGATTTTTCCCCAGCTTCAAAGCCAGTTTTTGCGCGTCCATCATGTGCGCCGGGCCGACATTGTAAGTCGCCAGAGCCAAAGCCAGGCGATCGCGGAAGAGCAAACCCTTTGGCTGACGGTTGATTAGCATCTTAATATACTTCACGCCGCCCCAGATACTTTGCGCGGGATCTTCGCGATCTTCCACACCCAAGTGCTCGGCGGTTTCCGAGGTCAGCTGCATAAAGCCCTTCACACCGGTGAAGCTTTCCGCTTCCGGATTCCAGCGCGATTCTTGATAGGCAATCGCCGCCATCAACTGCCACGGCAGACCGAATTCAGCGGCGTGCTTGCGCAGGATCGAAAAATACTTGGGGAGAATCTGCTCGCGATCCATGGCAAAGCGGCGCTGGTCGTGCAAAGTCAGCTCGGAAACTTTTCCTTTCACGCGTGCCTTAGCCTGGGTGACCAAGAAATGTTGAGCATTGCGGGTCATCCATTTGTGAAACTGGGCTTGCAGTTCGGGGCGACCGTCGGAAATCAAAAAGAAGAAAGATTGAACTGGCGAAATATCTTTGACGATTTTCAGGTTCGTGAAGGCACGCAGATGGTACTGGGCATCCAGTCGGTTCATCACTGTGCAGTCCGCATTTCGCAGTTTGATCGCCTTCAGAAGCTCTTGTGACGAAGCGTTCACTTGAGTTGAAATTTTCAGTTTCTTCGCCTGATGCTTGAAATGTTGAGTCCAGCTGGCTTCTAGGGACTTGGCGTTGACGATCATCTTGAGCTTGGTGTCGGGGTTGAGCTCGCCACGATCGGTGAACTCGACATCGATGTCTTCGTGGCAGACCAGGGCGGCTTTGTCTTCGTCGTAGCGGATGGTTTTTTGGAAATTTTGAAGGCCTGGGTTGAGATCCGAGAATCGGCCAGCGGCCAGATCACCCTCGCCCTTGGCAAAGCGCTTGAGCAGTTCTTTTTCCGACTTGATGACCTTCACGTTGAGATTGAAACCTTCATCCAGTGCAAACTGTTGCAGCAGTTCGAATTCGAAACCTGATTCGATCAGGTGGATCTTTTGGTAGGTCAAAGCTTTGGGGAGAACCAGCAGTTCCAGTGGTTTGGCGTCGGCCATTCCGCCGTAGGCGTTGTGCTCAAGCCACCAACCATTGCCGCTGCCGTTGATGGACAGGAACAAAAGGGTAAAGGCTGCGGCGCCCAATAAAAAACGCAAAAACTGCTTCATAAGGGAGGCTGGTTCTAGTCAGGAAATGGGTGATGTGCAACTTCTTTGGGCATGCGTCTCAAGAGCCGCGTCAGAAGCGGAAAATTCGGCTTTTTTGGGGTTGAAACGACACCAAAATATGTAATTCTTTCGTCATCTTAGACTGCATCATCGAGGGGAAAATCAAGTATGTACGAGCGCCGTGGCTGGATCGAAGTCATT